>CBFGOD010000067.1:0-13406 GCA_965650295.1 uncultured Shinella sp.
GAAACGCTCGCAATGGATCGCCCGCTGGGGCGTCGATGTCGCGCGCAAGATGCATGCCGAGATCAGCGAGGGCTTCGAGCTTTTCCGGGCGCTGGTCCGCGAGCCCGAGATCGACTGCGATCCTCAGGACGGCGGCCATCTCTATATCGCGCACCGCGACAAGATGCTGCCGGCGCTCGAAAGCGAAGTGCGCGTGCTCAATGACACCTTCGGCTACCGTGCTCGCATGGTCTCCCGCGGCGAGGTCCACAGTGATTTCGTGCGTGACGAGGAAGCGCGCGGGGCGATGTACGAGCCCGACGGCATGGGCATCCACGCCGCGAAGCTCGCCTTCGGTTATCTGCGTCTCGCCCGCCGGCTCGGCGCCAAGGTGTACACCGCAAGCCCGGTGCTCGATTGCACGGCAAAGGGTGGGGTGCATTACCTGCGCACACCCGGCGGCACGGTGCGGGCGCGCGCCGTCTGCATCGCAACGGCCGGCTACACCTCGCCGGGCATGAGCGCGCTGACGAAGCACCGCCTGATGCCGATCCTGTCGAACTCGGTCGTCACGCGACCGTTGACCGATAGCGAGCGGGATGCCTTGAACTTCAAGGCGCGCATCCCGCTCACCGACACGCGCACGCTGCGTCACTACTATCGCATGCTGCCGGACGGCCGGGTGCAGATCGGCAGCCGCAGCGCCATCACGGGGCGCGACGCCAGCAATCCGAAACACCTCAATCTCCTGCTGGAGGGGCTTTACCGCAAGTTCCCGATCCTGCGCGGCATTCAGATCGATTACTCCTGGTGGGGGTGGGGGGATGTCAGCCACGACATGATGCCGCGCATCTTCCAGCCGGATCCGGCCCAGGCGCTGTTCTACGCCATGGGCTATGGCGGCAATGGTGTGATGTATTCGGCCCAGGCCGGCCGCCGCATGGCGCAGCTGGTCGCCGGCCAGGGCGCCGGGCTCGATCTCCCCATCTTCACCTCCCCCCTGCCGGGCCACGGGCTGCTGACGCCGTTCCGGCGGCTCGGCCAGTGGGGCATGTACCGCTGGTACTACCTGCGCGACGAAATCCTCTAACCCATTGAAATCAATTCCCAGGAAAGGAACTCGCCATGAAAATGACCACCGAGGAAGCCTTCGTCAAAGTTCTCCAGATGCACGGCCTCGAGCATGCCTTCGGCATTATCGGCTCGGCCATGATGCCCGTGTCGGACCTGTTCCCGAAGGCCGGCATCAAGTTCTGGGACTGCGCGCATGAAACCAATGCCGGCATCATGGCCGACGGCTTCAGCCGCGCGACCGGCACGATGTCGATTGCCATCGGCCAGAACGGCCCCGGCGTCACCGGCTTCATCACGGCGATGAAGACCGCCTACTGGAACCACACGCCGCTCTTGATGGTCACGCCGCAGGCGGCCAACAAAACCATCGGCCAGGGCGGCTTCCAGGAAGTCGACCAAATGGCGATGTTCGAGGAAATGGTCTGCTACCAGGAGGAGGTGCGCGATCCCTCGCGCATTCCCGAAGTGTTGAACCGGGTCATCGAAAAGGCCTGGCGCGGTTCTGCCCCCGCGCAAATCAACATTCCGCGCGACTACTGGACCCAGGTCATTGACGTCGACCTGCCGTCCATCGTGCGCTTCGAGCGCCCGGCCGGCGGCCCGCAGGCGATCGCGGAAGCCGCCAAGCTGCTCTCGGAAGCGAAGTTCCCGGTCATCCTCAACGGTGCCGGCGTCGTCATCGGCGGGGCCATCGGTGAATCCATGGCGCTGGCCGAGCGGCTCGATGCGCCGGTCTGCTGCGGCTACCAGCACAACGACGCCTTCCCCGGCAGCCACCGCCTGTCCGTCGGCCCGCTTGGCTATAACGGCTCGAAGGCGGCGATGGAGCTGATCTCCAAGGCGGATGTGGTTCTGGCGCTCGGCACCCGGCTCAATCCCTTCTCGACGCTGCCGGGCTACGGCATCGACTATTGGCCGAAGAATGCCGCGATCATCCAGGTCGATATCAATCCCGACCGCATCGGTCTCACCAAGAAAGTCAGCGTCGGCATCTGCGGCGACGCCAAGCAGGTGGCAAACCAGATCCTCGAGCAGCTGTCGCCTTCAGCGGGCAATGCCGGCCGCGAGGAGCGCAAGGCGGTAATCCACCAGACCCGCTCGGCGTGGCAGCAGCAGCTCTCCTCGATGGACCACGAGGACGACGATCCGGGCACCGAATGGAACGAGGGCGCCCGCACCCGTGAGCCGAACCGCATGTCGCCGCGTCAGGCCTGGCGGGCCATTCAGGCCGCCCTGCCGAAGGAAGCGATCGTCTCGACCGATATCGGCAACAACTGCGCCATCGGCAATGCCTACCCGACCTTCGAGATGGGCCGCAAATATCTCGCTCCGGGCATGTTCGGCCCCTGCGGCTACGGTTTCCCGTCGATCGTCGGCGCCAAGATCGGTTGCCCTGACGTCCCGGTCGTCGGCTTTGCCGGAGATGGCGCCTTCGGCATCTCGATGAACGAAATGGGGGCGATCGGCCGCGAGGGCTGGCCGGCGATCACCATGGTGATCTTCCGCAACTACCAGTGGGGTGCGGAAAAGCGCAACACGACGCTCTGGTATTCGAACAACTTCGTCGGCACGGAGCTGAACCCCAATCTCAGCTACGCCAAGGTGGCCGAGGGTTGCGGCCTGAAGGGTGTCGCCGTCGATACGCCGGCGGCGCTGACCGAGGCGCTGGCCAAGGCGATCGAGGACCAGAAGGCCGGCGTGACGACCTTCGTGGAAGTCATTCTCAACCAGGAACTCGGCGAACCCTTCCGTCGCGACGCCATGAAGAAGCCGGTGCCGGTTGCCGGCATCGACCGTGCCGACATGCGCCCGCAGAAACGCGCCTGACGCATAACAATGTCCCGCCCGGCAGCCGGGCGGGACAGGTCTCACGCCCAAGCGAACGGAACGCCACCATGAGCCTCGCCTCCGTCCACGACCGCTTCCGAGCCATGCCCTCGGGATTTTCCGCCTACTGGCCGGGCTTTGCCGTCACCGCCGCGGTGGCAGTCGCAGCCCAGTTCCTTTCCGACCATTACGGCGCGCCGGCCATGCTGATGGCGCTGCTGCTCGGTATCGCCTTCCATTTCCTTTCGGAGGAGGGGCGGTGCGTCGCCGGCATCGATTTGTGTGCCAAGAAGGTGCTGCGCATCGGCGTGGCGCTGCTTGGCATGCGCATCAGCGTCGATCTCCTAATCGGGCTTGGGGCAAGCACGATCCTGCTCCTGATCTGCGCCATCGCCGCCACCATTGGCTTCGGCCTGCTGGCTGCTAAACTACTCGGGCGCGGCTGGCGGCTAGCGCTCATCACAAGCGGTTCCGTTGCCATCTGCGGCGCCTCGGCCGCCATGGCGATTGCCGCCGTGCTGCCGAAGAACGAGTTCTCCGAGCGCAATCTCATCTTCACCGTGCTCTCCGTCACGGTGCTCTCCACGCTGGCCATGATCGCCTACCCGATCCTTGCGCAATATATTGGGCTCGACGCGCGGGCGACCGGCATCTTCTTCGGCGGCACCATCCATGACGTGGCGCAGGTCGTCGGCGCGGGATTTTCGGTCTCACCCGAGGCGGGGGAGACGGCGACGCTCGTCAAGCTGATCCGCGTCACCATGCTGGCGCCGGTCGTTCTCACCTATTCGGTCGTGCTGCGCAACGTGCCGCAGGGCGAAGGTGATACCGGCAAGCGCCCGCCGCTGCTGCCGGGCTTCGTCATCGCCTTCCTCATCCTCGCCGCGCTCAATTCGTTCGGCGTCATTCCGGAGGTCGTGGCGAAGGCGGGCTCGGAAGCCTCACGCTGGGCGCTGCTCGCCGGCATCGTCGCGGTCGGCATGCGCACCTCGCTGCGCCGCGTGCTGGACGTCGGGGGCGATGCTGTCGCGCTCATCGTCATGGAGACACTGTTCATCGCCGCCTTCATCCTTGTCGGCATTCACTATCTGGGGCACGCCTGATGCAACCGCTCGACCGTATCCTCCATGCGGCAAAGGCCGCGCCGCGCCGTATCGTTCTCGCCGAAGGGGAGGACCCGCGCATCGTAGAAGGGGCGGTGTGTGCTGTCCGCGAAGGTCTGGCCGAGATTATCCTCGTCGGTCGCCGCCCGGTGGTCGAAGCCCGCCTTGCAGAAGCCGGTGAGGCATTGGGCGCAATCCGTATCGAAGACCCTGCCACGTCGGCGCTCACGCCACGTCTTGCCGAGGCATATCACACGCTTCGTGTGGGCAAGGGTGTCAATGCCGCGGCGGCGGCTGAAGCCCTGCGTTCGCCGCTCGTCTTCGCCGCCATGATGGTGCGGGAAGGGAAGGCGGACGGCACGGTCGGCGGTGCGGTGGCGACCACCGCAGACACGGTGCGCGCCGCCCTCCAGACGATCGGGCGGGCACCCGGCGTCGGCCTTGTCTCAAGTTTCTTCCTGATGATGCTGTGTGCACCGCATCACGAGAAGAAGGGCGTTTTCGTGTTTTCCGACTGTGGCTTGGTTGTCGATCCCGACGCGGCGGGTCTAGCCGATATCGCCATCGCCTCGGCGCGCTCCTACGAGGCGCTCGCTGGCCTGCCGGCAAAGGTGGCAATGCTCTCCTTCTCGACGGCCGGCAGCGCCGCGCATGAGCGCGTCTCCAAGGTGGTGGAGGCGACCCGGCTTGCTCATGCCGCCGCACCGGAACTCGTCATCGATGGCGAATTGCAATTCGACAGCGCTTTCGTCGAGGTCGTAAGCAACGCCAAGGCCCCTCAATCGGTGCTGCATGGTGCGGCGAATGTCTTTGTCTTTCCCAATCTCGACGCGGCCAATATCGGCTACAAGATCGCCCAGCGGATCGGGGGTGCCACCGCCATCGGCCCGATCCTCCAAGGCCTCGCCAAGCCGGCCAACGACCTCTCTCGCGGATGCTCTGCAAGTGACGTTTTCCATATGATCGCCGTCACGAGCGTCCAGGCACAGGGTAATTCTTCGTAGCCGCCACGGGCTACGGAGCGGGCTGGGCATGAAGCCTGATTTCAGACTTCCACGCATGTCCGGCGCGGGAGACCGTTGGCGATTTTGCCGAAGGTATTTTGCCTTTCTTGAAAGGATCGCATCGGCACTACGCCGGCAGCCTGTTGATTTCGCTGCGTATTGCGGCCTGCGAATACGACGCGCGACGCGCTTTCGCGGCGATCGCCTGGATCAGGCCGAAGACGTCTGCTTGACAGGTTCCGCTGAAACAATGCAGGGTTCGTGAAAGTGCGAGGTCTTGTCCTCGCGACAATTGCCCCGTTCAACGCAAGTTGATGACGATCCGGAGTTCGCACCTCCTGGAACAGGGTCCTGGCGAAACTGGCCTGCTGGTCAGTTCAACTGTGGAAGCTGGTGGGCATGCAGATAAATCCTGTCTTTCTTGACGTTTTTTCCTTTGATTGCGCGTGGAGCATTCCATCCGCACGGCATGCGCTCGACCGTGATCAGCGCACTGCCTTTGGCACGATGCGGCAATGGATCTTTCGCGCAGACCCCAGTCGCGGACAGCTGCGAATTCAGCGTCAGGCATAAGCCGGTTTCGGCATGGCCCATGCCCCGATGGCTATGCCGCACGCCTGAGCGCCAGGGGCGCAAACCAAAGCAAAACGCTTGCAAAGGTACGGAGGAGTTTACCTTGGCACATGCAGATGAGGAAAGTGCAACCAATCCGCGTCCGGAAGACGAAAGGCTCAGCATCGCAGCCAATCTCGCCTATGGGCTGCAACATGTTCTGACGATGTATGGAGGCATCGTCGCCGTACCACTCATTCTTGGGCAGGCGGCGGGCCTGAACGCCGGTGATGTCGGCCTGCTGGTCACGGCGTCGCTTTTCGCCGGCGGCCTTGCCACCATCCTGCAGACGATCGGCCTGCCATTCTTCGGCAGCCGTCTGCCGCTGGTTCAGGGCGTCTCGTTCTCGGGCGTCGCGACGATGATCGCGATCTCGGGCAATGGCGGCATCCAGGCCATCCTCGGGGCGGTCATCGCGGCCTCGGTGATCGGCCTCCTGATCACACCGGTCTTCTCAAGGATTACCCGCTTCTTTCCGCCGCTTGTCACGGGCATCGTCATCACCACGATCGGCCTGACATTGATGCCGGTCGCCGCGTTCTGGGCGATGGGCGGCAACAGCAAGGCGCCGGATTTCGGCAGCCCTGCCAATATCCAGCTTGCCGCCGTGACGCTCGCCATCGTGCTCTTGCTCAGCAAACTCGGAAGTGCCGCGATTTCCCGGCTGTCCATCCTGCTTGCGCTGATCCTCGGAACCGGCATCGCCTATATCCTCGGCATGACCGATTTCTCGCAAGTGGCGAACGGCCCGTTCTTCGCCATGCCGAAGCTTTTCCATTTCGGCTATCCCACCTTCGAGATCGCCGCCATCATTTCGATGCTCATCGTGATCATGGTGACGCTCGTCGAAACCTCGGCGGATATTCTCGCCGTCGGTGAGATCGTCGAGACGAAGGTGGATTCCCGCCGTCTCGGGGACGGCCTGCGCGCCGATATGCTGTCGAGCATCATCGCCCCCGTTTTCGGTTCCTTCACGCAGAGCGCCTTTGCCCAGAATGTCGGCCTGGTCGCGGTGACGGGCGTAAAGAGCCGCTATGTCGTTGCGACGGGCGGTCTTTTCCTGGTTGCCCTCGGTCTTCTGCCGGTGATGGGCCGCGTGGTGGCGGCGGTGCCAAGCTCCGTCCTCGGCGGTGCCGGGATCGTGCTCTTCGGCACCGTGGCAGCGAGCGGCATCCGGACGCTGTCGAAGGTCGAGTACAACAACAATATGAACTTGGTGATCGTCGCGACCTCGATCGGCTTCGGCATGATCCCGATCGCGTCCCCCGGTTTCTACGCACATTTCCCGGCCTGGGTGGCCACGATCTTCCATTCCGGCATCAGCTCCGCCGCCCTGATGGCGATCACCCTCAATGTGCTGTTCAACCACTTCAAGACGGGCAATTCCGACCAGCAATCCGTTTTCGTCGCCGCGACAGAAAGGACGATCCGCTACCAGGATATCGCGCGGCTGCACGACGGCGATTATTTCCTCAACGGCAAACTCTATGACGCCGAGGGCATAGAAATCCCGCTGGTCGCAGAGGCCGCCCACTAGGCGACATGCCTGTCCGAACCACCCATTTCACGACATCAAAGGAGAAAGAATGTCCGACGAAACAGAAACCAGACGCCTGCTCGATGCCCTGTTCGGCACCTTGGAAGACGGCATCATCCCTGCCACGGAAGCGGGTGTCGCTGCCGGTAACAAGATTTTCGGCGCGGCGGTCCTGCGCAAGTCCGATCTGTCGCTTGTTCTCGCCGAAACCAACAACGAGACGGAGAACCCGCTGTGGCACGGTGAGGTTCACACCTTGAAGCGGTTCTATGAGATGCCGCAATGCGACCGGCCGGACACGAAGGATCTCATTTTCCTCTCGACCCATGAACCGTGCTCCATGTGCCTATCGGCAATCACCTGGGCCGGGTTCGACAATTTCTTCTATCTCTTCAGCCATGAGGATTCCCGCGATGCCTTCGCCATCCCGCATGACCTGAAGATCCTGAAGGAGGTCTTCACCCTGGAACCCGGCGGTTACAATCGCACAAACGCCTTCTGGAAAGGACAATCGATCCATGGACTGATCGATCGGATGCCGGAGCCGTATCGTGCGCAATTGAAGGACAGGGCGGCGGCCATCAGTCGCAAATACGACGATCTCTCACAGGTTTATCAGGCGAGCAAGGACGGCAACGCGATCCCGCTCGCCTGAGTTCTCACGCCACGAATTCTCCCCCAACGCGCTGCCGGCAGCTTTTCGCTGGCAGCGCGTTTGGCGATGCAATCCGATCGCACGGCTTGCCTTGAACACGTCCAGACCGATCACTTTTCTATGGGTCACCGCCGCACCGGATTTAGCACGGCGATATTCGTCAAAATCAATCCGAGATGGGGCCGGGCACATAGAGAACCGCCTGGTTGCGGCCCTTTTCCTTCGCGAGGTACAGCGCTTTGTCGGCCTGCCGTTGCAAGGCTTCGGAGGATACCGGCTCTTTTCCCCGCGTGAGAACCGCCAGCCCGATACTGACGGTGACGTAAGCGCCGACGGATGATCGCGGATTGGGCAATGACGCGGCTTCAACACGGCCTCGAATGCGCTCGGCGACCAACATGGCATCCTGCTCGCCGGCTTCGGGAAGAAGGACGAGAAATTCCTCGCCGCCGTAACGCGCGACCTGATCGCGATCGTCGCGCATGCTGCTTTGGATAATGCCGGCGACCTTCACCAGGCAGCGATCGCCTTCGGCATGTCCGAGACTGTCGTTGAGCTGCTTGAAGTGGTCGATATCGCACATCAGGATCGCAGCGCCTCGTGTCTGATCGATCTCTTCGCTCCACACGCGATTGAGTGTTTCCATCATCCAGCGGCGGTTGGCGATGCCGGTGAGCGGATCCGTTCTGGCAAGCAGCTCCAGGCGTGAATTGGCGTCCGTCAGCTCGGCAAGTCGGGCGCGGTCTCGAAGTTCGAGCAGAAACGTCTTGTGCGCCAGAATGTTCGCCGTGCGGCGCGCCACGACGGTCGCAACGATCCCGCTTGCAAAAAACAGGGCACCGGCGATGGCATTTCCCGGCGCGATATCATGGTTCTGCAATTGAAAGACGAGATATAGGCCAAGCGCAAACGCGGCGATGGACATCGACCATTCGAGCGGAATGGGAAAGATGATGATCGCCGTCACGGCGACAAAAAGCATGATCGTGAGGTGGCGTTCATAATACTCGCCTCCCGTGTTGACGCCGACCAGGGCGACCGAGAGCAGTATTAAAAACACGCCCGCATGAACGGCAGTCCCCTCGATCCACAGAGGGCGCGGTCTCAAAAAAACAACCGCGGTGGCAATGGCGGCGGGCGGCAGGATAGACGCGGGCAGAAGCATGGACATAACGGCGTCTGCCGGCAGCAGGGCCGCATTTACCAGCAGGGTCAGGATGTCGAGTACGACCACCCATAACATCCAGGCGCGAATGATTTTCGATGTCTGCGGCCAAGATCGCACGCGAAAGAGCCGGGCAAGCTCCGCGTTGAGGCGGATATCGCGCGTGCGGCCCGCGAGAAGACGATCGACCTCGTTGATGACGCCAGGCGTCAATCGGTGAAGAGCTGCCCGTGCGGCAGCTTCACCGGTGTTTGAAACGCCTGATGGTCGGTGCGTGTTCATGTTTTAAGAATTAGGGGCGGAGATGGCTATGGCAAGGATATACAGCCTGAGGGTGGGCGGACTAACGTTTCTCGCTTAACGAGCGATGTCGGGACGGCGAGGGTACGCAGTCCTGTCCCAGTTCGGCACACAATCGCACCTCGGGATAAAATTACAACCCGCAACTCGTAATTTCTAGTAGAAGCTTATCTTGCGTTCAATTTAACCGCTCAATGCACGCGATGTTCCCGAAGGCGGGGCTCGCCAAAGGCGGACAGGTTGTCCGCCAGGAGACGTCGCCCCGTAAGAGAAGGCCCGCTCTATTTCCCCTCGCGTGCCTTGCGTGCAAATTCGTTGAGGGTTGCGACAGCCTCGTCGAAACGGTGTTCAGCTTCGGCATTTCGCTGGAAGCCGACGCGCTTCACCAAAATCTCGGCCGGTGTTGGCTCTTGCTGGAAAAGCGCCATGACCTCATCGATGAAATCCTGAAGCGGCAGATAGCCGTCGCGTGTCGATTGGCCGGGCGTCAGGTCGGTCTGCACGGCCGGTGGCACCAGCTCGATCACCTCTACCTTGCCTCTCAGCACCTCGCGCAGCGAGATCGTATAGCTGTGAATGGCGGCTTTCGTTGCGGAATAGGTCGGGCTCACCGTTAGCGGCACGAAGGCGAGGCCCGAGCTGACATTGACGATCGCCGCATTCGGCTGCGCGCTCAAATGCTCGACGAGTGCATTGGTGAGGCGGATGGGACCAAGCAGATTGGTGGTGATGGTGGCTTCCGCATCGGCAAGATCACGAAACCGTTCGAGCGCCTCCATCCGCATGATGCCCGCATTGTTGATCAGGACGTTGGCGCGGGGAAATCTGGCGACAAGCGTCTTGGTGAAAGCGGAGATGCTCTCGGCATTTTCGATATCAAGCTGCAAGGCATGAATATTGGGCCGGTCGCCGGCCGTCTGCTGCAAAGCCTCCAGCCGCCGCCCGGCGATTATGACTGTATTGCCGAGATCGTGGAAGCGATGAGCGAGCGCTTCGCCGATCCCCGAGCCGCCGCCGGTCATGACAATGGTGTTGCCTGTCATTTGCATGGAATTGAACCTCGTTGATGTTGTCCTTTTGCAAGTTAGGGTCCATGGTTTCCATTTCGAAGTAGGCACCGGAAAGATTTATACGCACCCAAAGGAAAGTGTCTGATGCGCCGGGAAATTGTGAGCCTTGAGATCATAGAACAGCAAAGCGCTGCGATCCCCGAGAGCGTCGATCCCGAAATCGAAGCCCTTGTCGAAGATATTATCGGCAAGGTCGCCGACAAGTGGACGATGCTGATCCTCGAGGCATTGCAGGAGAAGGGAACGTTGCGTTTCACGCAGCTGGGTAAAGCGGTCGCAGGCATTAGCCAGAAAATGCTGACGCAGACCGTGCGGCGCATGGAGGAGGACGGGCTTGTGCGCCGAACGGTGCATCCGGTCATCCCGCCGCATGTCGACTACGCCCTGACGCCGCTTGGCGAAAGCCTAAGCCAGGCCTTTTGCGGTGTCTGGATCTGGGCGGAAAAGCATCATGACGAGATCAAGGCAGCGCGTGAGGCGTTTGCGCAGCGGAAAACGTCCTAGTTGCCGGCCGCGTCACTCAGGCACAATTAAGTCAGGGTTTTGGCAATCGTACTGGATGCCATTCCGGCCTGGCGCACTTCCGTCGGGCTTTTGCCGAACTGCACCCGGAAGCGTATGGAGAAATGCGACGGACCGGAGAAGCCGTTGGCAAGCGCGATGTCGATCAGGGGCCGCGTCGGGTCGTCGAGGATCATGCGGCGTGCGCTTTCCAGCCGCAAACGCAGGTAGAAGGCGCTTGGCGGCGCGCCCAGGCATTCGAGGAACAGACGCTCCAGCTGGCGGCGGGACAGGCCGATAACCGTAGCGAGCGCGCTGATCGGCAGCACGTCTTCCAGGTGCTGTTCCATCAGGAGGAGGGCTTGGTGCACGCGCCGGTCGCTGACCTCGATGCCGAGCGGTTTGCGTGCCTGCGCGTCGGTCGCTTCGCGTCGGTGTGAGATTTGCAGGATTTCCGTCGCGTTCCGTTCGGCATTCTCCCCGATATGGCGCCGGACGATGGCTGCCGCGAGATCGGCGGACGCACTGCCGCCTGCGCAGGTGGCGAGTTTGTGTTCCAGATTGAAGATCTGCTCGCTCGTGACATCGAGAGACGGAAAGCGTCGCTTGAATTCCTTGTGGTGAAGCCAGCTGACGCAGGCGGTGTGGGACCCGAGCAACTTCGCTTCCGCCAGCAGGAAGCTGCCGGTGCAAAGGCCGATCAGGCCGACGCCGGCCTTGGCCGCCTTGCCGAGATAGGCGCGTGTGGCAGCATCGAGCGGCTCCTCCACATCGAGCAGTCCGCCGACGACAACGATATAGGTATATTTACGGGGATCGATCAGTTCGGTCGTGGCGGCGACCTGAACGCCGCAGCTCGATGTCGCAAAACCGCGCGTGTGCGACAGCACGTCCCAATCACAGCGAATCTTGCGGGAGCCGTCCTCGTGATCGGCGGCAAGCCGCAGCGTATCGACGAAGAGCGCCATCGCCGACAGCGTAAAGCGCTTGGCGAGTACGAACCCTATCCGCAAGGCCGGCGGGTTCTGATCGGCTTTGGTCATCGTTCCGTTCCTTGCCGCCGGCGCTATTCCTGTCTGGCCTGCCATTCCCGCCATTTCATGTAGAGGTTTGCACCGATCTCGGCGAAGGGCGAGGGGGCGAGCTTTGCCGGTTCGTCTTCGGCCAGGAAATGGGCCGAGATGTCCGAGGGGTTGCCGGTGACGAGGTCTGCGGCCCCGATCCCCATCAGCGTGCTGCGCACGGTTCCAAGGCCGTTGCAGCCGCAGGCGGCAAACAGGCCCGGCTCCAGTTCACGCGTCACCGAAACGCCGTTCCAGGTCAGGCAGAGATGGCCGGCCCACGTGTATTCCATCGGCACGCCGGCAAGGGCGGGAAACCGATCGGCGAACTTGCGGCGATGAACGCGGGCGGTGCGGGCGAGGGTGGCTTCCGAAGGAACCATGCCCGGCAGGAACGTGGCGCAGGTGCGCGTGACGATACGGTTGCCGCCCTGGGCGGTGTCGATGCGGCGCATGGTCGTGCCCATCGGGTCGGAGGGCGTGATGCCCCAGCGCGGCTGGCCGCCGAGCTTCGCCAGCGCGCTGTCGTCGAGTTCCTTGGTCATCGAGGCATAGAGGAAGATATGCATCAGCCGGCCACGCTTGAAGCCGAAGCTTTCGAGATGGCCGTTGTTGCCCAGGATGACCTTGGCGGCTGTGACCTTGCCGCGAGCCGTTGCCACTTCCCAGCTCTGTCCCGTCCGGGCGATGCCGGTGACCGGCGAATCCTCGAAGATAGGAACATCTGCTTTGCGCAGACCTTCGCCCAGGCCGCGGACATAGCCGGCCGGTTGGATCATGACGGTGCCGGGCGTGTAGAGGCCGGAGCGATAGTGCCGGCTTCCCGTCAACTCGAACATCGCCTTTTCGTCCAGCATCTGGCTGGTCTCGCCAAGCTTGCGCAGATGGGCTGCATAGCTTTCGTTCAGCGCATGGGCTTTGGTGCTGGCCGCGCCATTGATCTTGCCGGCGGGATCGAAATAGGCGGGGTCGATGCCGTATTCCTCGACCGCCGACCGCGCGAATGCGATTGCCGTGCGATTGAGCGCAATGTTCTTTTCATCCGCGCTGACGCCCTTGCCGGAATAGTCTTCCGAGGCGACGTCGTGCGGCAAGTCGATCATGAAGCCGGAATTTCGGCCGGAGGCGCCCTGTGCGAGGCGCCCCGCCTCGATTACGGCGATACGGAGCGTGGGGTCGATCTGATGCAGCCGGCGTGCGGCTGAGAGGCCGGCAAAGCCGCCACCCACGATGGCGACATCGGCCGTGAGGTTTCCCTCAAGCCGGACCGGCGGCGCCTGTTGGGGGAGGATTGCGCTCCAGGCTGCCGGCCCGCGATGGACCGGCAGTCTTTTCGCCTCGATCTTGATCAAGATACGGCCTCATCGACGTCGTCGGTGAGATCGATCCAGATCGTCTTGATGCGCGTATACTGGTCGTGCGCATGGATGCCGTTGTCGCGCCCGCCGAAACCGGACGATTTGAAGCCGCCGAACGGCGTGGTAATGTCGCCTTCGCCGAAGCAGTTGACGGTCACCG
>CBFGOD010000068.1:0-13341 GCA_965650295.1 uncultured Shinella sp.
CCCGCGCGCTCGATTTCTTCCGCAAGGGGCCGGAGGTCTGGTGGAAGAATGGCGGTCGCTCGCCGGTGAGTGCCGCCGATTTCGCGGCCAACGATATCCTCAAGAAGGAACTGCTCTCCGCCCGGCCGAACTACGGCTGGCTTTCGGAAGAGACCGATGACGATGCCGGCCGGTTGGATTGCGAGACGGTCTTCGTCATCGATCCGATCGACGGCACGCGCGCCTTCATCGCCGGCAAGGACATCTGGTGCGTCAGCGCCGCCGTCGTGCACAAGGGACGCCCCGTTGCGGGCGTGCTCTTCGCGCCGTCGCTCGACGAGGTCTTCACGGCGGCCGAAAACGGCCCGGCGCTGAAGAACGGCAAGCCCATCGCCGCTACCGAGCCCGATGCCGCCCGCCCGACGCGCGTCGCCGCACCGGAGGACATGGCGCATGACCTGCACGGCCACATGGACGGCGGCGTGCACCGCATCTCGCATGTGCCCTCGCTCGCCTATCGTCTTGCCATGGTGGCGGACGGACGGATCGACGCGACGCTGGTGAAACGCAATTCGCATGACTGGGATCTGGCGGCGGCCGATCTCATCCTGGCGCGAGCCGGCGGCGGGCTTGTGACGCTCGATGGCGCCCCGCTTTCCTACAACCGGCCGACCGTCAGCCACGAGACGCTGGCGGCTGCCGGTTTGTCCCGGCTTTCCGGGCTTGTCGAGGCCTCCCGGCACCTTGCCGGCCATTGACCTTTGGCGCGGAATACCGCAAACCGTCTGCCGAAATCGGCAAAATGAGCATGTCCAGGAAAAGTGGGAACCGGTTTTCCGTCCGGACGTGCGCAAGAACAAAATGAGAGAAACATGACCGACTCGAACGAACCCAAACAGCTTCTTCATCTCGTTTTTGGCGGCGAGCTGACGACCCTTGCAGACATGCAGTTCCGCGATCTCGACAAGCTCGATATCGTCGGCATCTTCCCCGACTATGCCAGCGCACTCGTCGCCTGGAAGTCGAAGGCGCAGCAGACCGTCGACAACGCGCATATGCGTTATTTTATCGTGCATATGCACCGCTTGCTGGACCCGCAGCAGGGCTGAGACGCGTTTTCGCCATTGTTCCGCGCGACGTGCGGTCGCGCTGAACCGAGGAGCCGGACCTCCATGAACCCGAACACCCTGAATGCCGCAGCCGGGGTAGCTAGCCCCAAGGTGCTTAGCCAATGAGCAGACGGCTCGCCCGTATCGCACTGTCGCTCTACCGCTGGGGCGGCGTTGCGCTCTATCCGATCGTCGGCCCCTACCTTGCCTACCGCATCGCCAAGGGCAAGGAAGAGCGGTCGCGCCGCCGGGAGCGCTACGGCTTCGGTGGCGTTCCTCGCCCGCCCGGTCCGCTCGTATGGTTCCATGCGGCAAGTGTGGGCGAAACGCTCGCCATCGTGCCGCTGGTCAAGGAAGTGCGCCGCCGCGGTATCGCGGTTCTGCTCACCACGGGCACGATCACCTCGGCCAAGGTCGTCAAGGAACGGCTCGGCGCGGATATCATCCATCAATATGTGCCGCTCGACATGAAGCCGGCGATCAGCCGCTTCCTCGAATATTGGCACCCGGATCTCGCCATCATGGCGGAATCGGAAATCTGGCCGACGACCATCCTGGAGCTCGGCAAGCGCCATATTCCGCAGGCGCTGGTCAATGGCCGCATTTCCGATCGCTCCTTCCCGCGCTGGAAGCGGCGCATGTCGATCGCCGATGCGATCTTCGAGAATTTCGCGCTTGTCATCGCCCAGTCGGAAACCGATGCGGACCGGTTTCGCACGCTCGGTGCTCTGCCGGTCCTGGTCTCCGGCAATCTGAAGGTCGATACGGATGCGCCACCGGCCGATCCTGCCGCGCTGAAATCCTATCTCGACCAGATCAGGGGACGGCCCACCTGGGCGGCGATCTCGACCTTCGAGGGCGAGGAGGCGGCCGCCGGCAATGTGCACCGCGTGCTCAAGGAGCGTTCGCCCGGCCTTCTCACCATCATCGTGCCGCGCCATCCCGAGCGCTGCGATGCCATCGACGACATGCTGACGGCGCGCGGGCTGAAGGTCGCACGGCGGACACGCGGTGACGCGCTGGCACCGG
This sequence comes from uncultured Shinella sp., assembly GCA_965650295.1. Taxonomy (GTDB): domain Bacteria; phylum Pseudomonadota; class Alphaproteobacteria; order Rhizobiales; family Rhizobiaceae; genus Shinella. Next base: position 2,118 of record CBFGOD010000068.1, read on the forward strand.
ACACGGATGTCTTTCTCGGTGATACGATCGGCGAAATGGGGCTTTACCTGCGCATGACCGAAATCGCCTTTGTTGGCCGCTCGCTGACCGCCGAGGGCGGACAGAACCCGCTGGAGCCGGCGATGCTCGGCTGCGCGGTGCTGTCGGGCGGCAACGTGCAGAATTTCCGCGAGGCCTACCAGCAGCTTGCCCGCAACGGCAGCGCCAAGATGGTGCGCGACGTGGAAATGCTGGCCAAGGGTGTGCACTATCTCCTGACCAACGAGGCGATGCGCAAGCAGATGATCGACGCGGGGCAGGAGACCGTGCAGGAGATGCGCGGCGCGCTGAAAGCCACGATCAAGGGCCTCGAACCCTATATCAATCCCCTCACCGTGAAGGCGCGGCTGCATCCGCGCCAGACGTCCTGAAAGGACCGGGCAGCATGACCAAAGCAGCGACGATCTCGGGCATTCTTTTCGACAAGGATGGCACGCTGCTGGACTATGCCAAGAGCTGGATCCCGGTGAATTACGAGCTCGCCCGCATCGCCGCCGCCGGTGATGAGGATCTGTCGCGCAAGCTGCTGATCGCGGGCGGCATGGACCCGGATAGCGGTTACGTGAAGCCGGACAGCCTTCTTGCCGCCGGAAACACGGTGGAGATCGCCGAAGGTTTCGTCGGTGCCGGCGCGCCCTTCACCATCGCGGCCCTGACCGAACTGTTCGACGGCCTCTTCGCCAAGTCCTCGGAGCTTGCCGTCGCCGTGACCGATCTCGCCGATTTCTTCGCCACCCTGCATGGCCGCGGCTACTGGCTCGGCGTCGCCTCCTCCGACAACGAGGCGTCGATCCGCGCGACCGCCAAGCGCTTCGGTTTCGATGGCTACCTGCATTATGTCGCGGGCTATGACAGCGGTTATGGCATCAAGCCGGAGCCTGGCATGGTGCTCGGTTTCTGCGCCGCGACCGGGCTCGAGCCGCACCAGATCGCCATGGTCGGCGATAACAACCACGATCTCCACATGGGCCGCAGCGCCGGCACCGGCCTCACCATCGCGGTGCTGACGGGTACGGGCTCGCGGGAATCGCTCTCGGCCGCCTCCGATTATTGCCTCAACGACATCACCGAACTCGTGCCGCTCTTCCCGGAAGCCGCGGCCGCACGCCCGGCGGCGTGAGCGCGGGCCGCACGCAAAGACCCCTCCCCAAACCCCTCCCCACAAGCGGGAGGGGCTTACCGTGCGGCATTCTCGGTGTTCGAAAATCGAGGGAAAAACCCGCTGCTATCCTTTCTCCCCCCTTGTGGGGGAGATGCCGGCAGGCAGAGGGGGTTTTCGCACGACCGTTTTTCCCCCAGTTGATTTTCGCCGCCGTCTCGCGTTTTCTGGCGCAAGACCGGGTCGGGATGCCCGCGGGGAACAGCAATGGTAAGTGAAGCGCCGCCGTTCTGGTGGACGAAGGCGGATTGGCGCGCCTATGCGCTCTGGCCGGTGTCACGCCTCTACGGGCTGATTGCCGGACGGCGCATGCGCAACGGCCGCCGCGCCGACGTGCCGGTGCCGGTGATCTGCGTCGGCAATTTCACCGTCGGCGGGGCCGGCAAGACGCCGACGGCGATTGCGCTGGCCCGTGCCGCCAAGGCACGCGGCCTGAACCCCGGTTTCCTGTCGCGCGGCTATGGCGGCTCGCTCGATGTCACCACCGTCGTCGATCCGCACCACCACCGCGCCCGCGCCGTCGGCGACGAGCCGCTTTTGCTCGCCCGTGAGGCGCTGACCGTCATTTCCCGCAAGCGGGTGAAGGGCGCGATGAAGCTGGTGGAGGAGGGCGCCGACCTCATCATCATGGATGACGGTTTCCAGAGCGCCCGGCTGACCTTCGATTACGCGCTCGTCGTCATCGACACGCGCCGCGGCATCGGCAACGGCTATCTCGTCCCGAGCGGTCCCGTGCGTGCGCCGCTCGGCGAGCAGATGCGCCAGGCGAATGCGCTGCTCGCCATCGGCAATGGCGATGCCGCCGACCGGCTGATCCGCCAGGCCGCCCGCGCCGGCAAGGCGATCCATTCGGCGACGCTTGTCACCGTCGGCGCGGAGGACCTCCGGGAGCAGGTGGTGATGGCTTGGTCCGGCATCGCCGACAACGAGAAATTCTTCCGCACCGTCAACGAGACGGGCGCGCATCTCTATGTGTCACGCAGCTTCCCCGACCACCACTATCTCAGCGATGACGAGGTCGCTGACCTGCTCGATCATGCGCTGGCGCATGACTATCAGCTCGTCACCACGGCCAAGGACAGCGTGCGCCTTGCCGGCGGCCATGGCCGTTCGGAGGAATTGAAGGAGAAGAGCCGGGTGATCGAGGTCGAAATCCGCTTCGACGACCCGAAGGGGCCGGATGCGATCATCGATGCGGCGATCGCCAATGCCCGGAAGCGAAAGCTGAACCGGCTGGCGGAAAAAGAAAAAGCGAAGACCTAGCGCTTCTGGTTCGGCAGCGCGCCGGCGCGCTTTTCGGCATCGAGCGAGGCCGCGCAGCTGGAATAGGCCTCCTGCCGCGCCACGCTCCAGTAGCGCAGTTCATCGACGGGGATCGTCTCGCCGGTCATGGCGCAGGTGACATGCGAGCCCGGCATCAGGATCTGGAAATCGCCGTCGAGATAGCGGATCTTCGCTTCCCGGCTGCCGCCGCGGCCTTCAAAACGGTTCATCATCGATTTCAGTATCCATCTCATCAGAGCAATTCCAGCAAAAGTGCCAAGCGGTTTTGCGTCCGGAATTGCGTCAACACACTGTCTTCCTGCCATATCGTGGCGACGGCCAAAATTCCAGTGGTTTCAGCCCTCAGCTCCGGCCGAACAACCGCTCGATGTCGGAAAGCTTCAGCTCGATATAGGTCGGCCGGCCGTGGTTGCACTGACCGGAGCCGGGTGTCGCCTCCATCTGGCGCAACAGCGCGTTCATCTCCTCCGGCCGCATGCGCCGGCCCGACCGCACCGAACCGTGACAGGCCATGGTGGCGGCGAGGTATTCGAGCTTGGCCTTCAGCCCGCTTGCCGTGTCCCATTCGGCCAGCTCGTCGGCCAGCTGGCGAATGAGGCCGGCCGCATCCATCTCGCCCAGCATGGCCGGCGTTTCGCGCACCGCAATCGCCCCCGGCCCGAAGCGCTCGATGCCGAGGCCGAGCTTGGCGAATTCGTCGGCATGGGCGACGAGCCGGTCGCAGTCGTCCTCCGGGAGATCGACGATCTCGGGGATCAGCAGCGCCTGCGCCGGCACGGCACGCGCATGCAGCGCATTGCGCATCGCCTCGAAGACGAGGCGTTCATGCGCCGCGTGCTGGTCGACGATGACGAGGCCGTTTTCCGTCTGCGCGATGATGTAGTTCTCATGCAGCTGTGCGCGGGCGGCGCCGAGCGGATGGTTCTGCGGCGGCTCTTCTTCGCGGGCGGCCGTGGGCGCGAAAACCGGTTCGCTGCGCGCTGAGGGGCTGGCGAATTCGGCAAAGCCCGCCTGCTGCTCGCGGAAGGATGTCGCGGGTGCGGCTGCCGGAGTGAACGGCCGGTAGGGTGAGGCGGACGGCGTCCAGGGCGTGGCAGGCCGCGGCCCTTCCGGCCGGAAGGCGCGCATCAGGCCGGCGGCACCCGTCGTGGAGGCGCGGTCGCCTTCGCGGGCCAAGGCTTCGCGGATCGCGCCGATGATCAGGCCGCGCACCAGGCCCGGATCGCGGAAGCGCACGTCGGATTTCGCCGGATGCACATTGACGTCGACCAGCGCCGGATCGATGTCGATGGACAGCACCGCGACGGGGTAGCGCCCGTGCGGAATGGTCTCGGCATAGGCGGCGCGAAGCGCCGACCAGATCAGCTTGTCCTGCACCGGCCGTCCGTTGACGAAGGCGAACTGGTTGAGGCTGTTGCCGCGGTTGAAGGTCGGCACGCCGGCAAAGCCGGTCAGCCGTACCCCCTCGCGCTCCGCGTCGATCTCGATGGCATTGTCGCGGAAGTCGCGGCCAAGCACCTGCGCGATGCGGGCGAGCCGGTCCGTTCCGGTGGCCGGGAATTCCAGCGTCGTGCGGTCGGCGCCCGACAGCACGAAACGCACATGCGGGAAGGCGATCGCCATGCGCCGCACCACGTCGGAAATCGCTGAGGCCTCGGCCTTCTCGCTCTTGAGGAATTTCAGGCGCGCCGGTGTGGCGAAGAACAGGTCGCGCACCTCCACCACCGTGCCGCGGTTGGCGGCGGCCGGGCGCACCGCCTCCACCTTGCCGCCGGTCACGCTGATCTCGGCGCCTTCGCCAGCGTCGACCGTGCGGCTCAAGAGCGAAAGCCGGGCGACCGAGCCGATCGAGGGTAGTGCCTCGCCGCGGAAACCCAGCGTGCGGATATCGAGCAGATCCTTGTCGAGCTTGGAGGTGCAGTGTCGGCGGATCGCCAGTTCGAGATCGGCGGGAGCCATGCCGCCGCCATTGTCGGTGACGCGCAGCAGCGTCTTGCCGCCGCCCGCCGTCGCAATCTCGATGCGCGTCGCCCCGGCATCCAGCGCGTTCTCGATCAGCTCCTTGGCGGCACTTGCCGGGCGTTCGATCACTTCGCCGGCGGCGATCTGGTTGATGAGGGTTTCGGAAAGCTGCCTGATGGTCATGGCGCCATTTTCGCGGATTCGCGGGCGTCCCGCCAGTGGCCGCCGCCGCTTATCCCGGTTCCATCTCCATAAGCGGCTGAAATCGTTTAATCAGGCTTTAATAAAATGCTGCGAACGTGCTCCTGCGCTTGTATGACCACAAGCTTGCCGGAGTTCTCCGGTGGACAATTTCAGCGTCGCTGGCCGCTGTCATTCCCGATGTCCAAGGCGTTTTCCGCGCCGTTCAGCATGTTCATGGGAATGCCAGACAGGCGAGGACTGCCACAATGAATGATGTAGCGTCATCAGACGCGAACATCCGGCTGGGAATGTTTGAGGCCGCGTGCGATATCCTCGCCGCCGCCGTGATCGTCTACGACAAGAACGATTGCCTCGTTTTCGCCAGCCGCCAGGTCCTGCGTTACTTCCCCATTCATGCCGACACGCTGAAACCCGGCACGCGCCTGCGCGACGTTCTCGGCGCGATCTTCGATACCGGCGTGCGCTACGGAATTCCACCCGAGCAGCGCCACAAGGCGGTCAACCGCGAAGAATGGGTCTCCGCGCAAATCTCCGTGCACTGGCGCGAGCAATATGATGCGGTCGAACGGTTGAGCCGCGACCGCTGGCTGCATTTCCGCAAGCGCCGCCTGCCGAACGGCTACAACGTCACCACGGTGGTCGACGTTTCCGAGCAGAAGAAGCAGGAAGAACAGTGGCGTTCCGACCTCGACCGCATCGCGCTGACGGAGGAAATCCTCCAGACGGTGCCGTCGCCCGTTATGGTCAAGGACCGCAACCTCACCTATATCGCCGCCAACAAGGCGTTCTGCACCATCTATAATGCGACCCCCGACGGCATTCTGGGCCGCACGGTCTGGGATCTGGCCGATGCGGAAAATGCCGAGCGCATCGAGCGCAGCGACCGCCACGTGCTGGAGACGGGCGAACCGTTCATGCTGCCCGAGCACGTCATCCGCGCCGATGGCTCCGATCTCTACATCATCACCCACAAGCACCGCATCGGTGCACCGGGCCACCACGTTATCGTGACGATCATGGACGACGTGACGGCGCTCGTGGCCGGCAGGACGTCGGTGTCGGATGACGAGGACACGTTCCTGCGTGTCTCCGGCGGCTTCGTCGAAGGACAGAATTGCTTCGATCCCGTGCGCGATGCCGAACGCCGGCTTCTCCTGGAGCAGCTTGGCGCGGACGATTTGCGCGGTGTTGCCGGCAAGCGGGTGCTGATCGCAACGCCCAATGTGCGCATCGAGGAAATCCTCGTCCGCGAATTCAAGGCCCGTGGCGGCGATTGCTGCGCGGTGCGCAGCCGCTACGAATTCGACAGCTTTCTGACGCTTGCCGGACGACAGGGCCTCGCAATCGACCTCATCATCCTCGACGACAACATGTCCGACCACGAGGCGATGGCCGGCAACGGCCATGGCATCGCCACGCGGCTGATCACGCCCGACGGCATCGGCCCGGATTTCATGCATGTGCTCGTGGAGGAGCACGAGCTTCTGTCGGAAAACGGTTCGCCGCTCGGCGATATCGTCACTCCCGTCTCGCTCTCCGATGACTGGTATATCGCAACCGACATCACCGCCATGCTGCCCGCCGCCGTCGGCGACGTGGACGTGCTGGTCGCCGAGGACAACCAGATCAACCAGTTCGTCTTCTCGCAGATCCTTGAAAGTCTCGGCATTTCGCACCGCATTGCCGAAAACGGCGAGGAGGCGGTAATGCTGTGGCGCAAGCACCAGCCGCGCCTCGTCCTGATGGACATTTCCATGCCCGTGATGAACGGTATCGATGCGGCCAGGGAAATCCGCAAGGCGGAGGAGCTGACCGGAAGCCACACGCCCATCGTCGCCGTCACCGCCCAGGCGCTCAATGTCGACATGCAGAACTGCATGGATGCCGGCATGGACGACTACATCACCAAGCCGGTGAGCCCGGATATGATCGAAGCCATTTATCGGCGCTATGCCGCTGGGAAGCTGGAGAAGTCCGTCGCATAGGCAGTTTCGGTGAAAACCGTCCCGCAGTGGGCGTTGCGGGAAACTTTGGGTTGAGGATATCAGGTCAACTCCCCAGATTTGGGGAGGCTGGTAGGCAGGACTGACGATCGCTTGCTATGCTTTTGTTAACGGTCATGGCTCATCGTGAGGCGGTCTTCGGAGGTTGAGTGCAAGTACGGGAAATCATTGATGAAGTCTGCTGACCATGCGGCGCTGGATGTTTCCCAGACTGACCTCCATGCCATGGCCTATACCGACCCTTTGACCGGGCTCGGCAATCTCTATCGCCTGCGTGACAAGGTTCGCCAGATCGCCAAGGAGCGTGAAGAGGACCCGGCCCCCTTCGCCATCGGCATTGCCAATCTCGATGGTTTCAAGCCTATCAACGATCTGTTCGGCCCGCGCGCCGGCGATGAAATCCTCTGCCAGGTCGCCCATCGCCTCAAGGCGTGCATTCCCGATGGCGCCACCGTCACGCGCCATGGCGGCGACGAGTTCGCCTTCGTGCTGCCGCTCGTCTTCGAGCGCAAGGGCGCGGAAAAGATCGGCCAGATGCTGCGCGAGGTGCTGTCCGCCCCCTTCGATCTCGGCGACCGCAACGTGCGCCTCTCGGCCTCCTTCGGCTTTGCCATCTATCCTTTCGCGGGCGAGGATTTCACGGAACTGCTGAAGAGCGCCGACACCGCGCTCTACCGTTCCAAGCGCCGCGGCCGTGGCCAGATCACCGTCTATTCCCAGGAAATCGCCCAGGAGATGAAACGCGCGACGCAGCTTGAGCAGGCGCTGCGCAATGCCATCATCGCCAATGAGGTGGATGTGCATTTCCAGCCGATCGTCAGCCTGCGCGACGACACGGTGGTGGGTTTCGAGGCGCTCGCCCGCTGGTGCGACGCCGATCTCGGCTATGTCTCGCCGGCGCTGTTCGTGCCGCTCGCCGAAGAGCGCGGCTTCATCGACGCGCTGTCCGATACGCTGCTGCGCAAGGCGGCCGAAGCCGCACTTTCCTGGCCGAAGGAACTGTTCCTCTCCTTCAACCTCTCCTCCGCCCAGCTGATGGATCCGAAGACGGCGTTCAACACACTCGCTATCCTCAACCGCGTGGGGCTCGATCCGCGCCGGCTCGAGCTGGAGATCACCGAAACCGCCGTCATGACGGATGCCGATACGGCCCAGAAGATCGTCGGCGAGCTGCGTGCGGCCGGCGTCCGCATCTCCCTCGACGATTTCGGCACCGGCCAGTCGAGCCTCGGGCGCCTGCGCGATTTCTCCTTCGACAAGGTGAAGATCGACCGTGCCTTCGTTTCGCGCATCTCCAACGACAAGGCCTCCGAGCACATCATCAAGGCGATCGTAGCCATGTGCGAAGGTCTCGACCTTGCCGTGGTCGCCGAGGGCATCGAGGATTTCTCCGAGGCGCTGAAGCTCAAGGCGCTCGGCTGCGGCATGGGGCAGGGCTATTTCTACGGCAAGCCGGCCGATGCCGTCGCCACCATGCGTTACCTTGCAGACCGCTACGTGACGGTCGAAAGCCGTGCCGCCTCCGCCTGAGGCGTGCCTAAATATGTCACTCCCTTAAAATTGTATCTTTCGGTTTAGCGCGAACGCAAATACTCGCGGTTTAATCTCCCAATAGGAAAAGACAATTGGGGGTAAACAGGGATGGCGACCATCAAGGACATGCCCGTCAGGGCCAACGATCGTTCCAAGGTGCGCATTTTTGCCGAGGTTCGCGTCATGCATCAGACCTCGCGGGCACGCGTCGTCGATCTCTCGCCGACCGGCATGGCCTTCGATCTGGAAAAGCCGGTCCAGGCCATGCCCGGCCAACTGGTGACGATCGAAAGCGAAGAGCTTGGCCGCCTCAGCGGCACGGTGCGCTGGTATTCCAACGGCCGTCTCGGCATCCAGTACAAGCTGTCGACCAATGCGCTGGCGCAGATCAATTCCTATTTCCGCTTCTTCCACGAAGAGGTGAAGCCGGTGTTGAAAAGGTAGGGGCTCTCAAACCTTGCTTTCGAGGCTATCGACCCTCTGACCCAAGACATCGACGCTCTGCTCGATGCGGGAAAGCGAGTTTTCGATCGAGGTTTGGATGTTGGCCAGTGAACCACCGATCTCCATCTTGATCATCAACTCGATGTCGTCGCGAAGCTCCGTCTCGCGCCGCTCCACCCGTCGCGTCAGGTCATAGGATCCGGTAACCAGCCGCATCATGTCCGCGACGTCCTTCCTTAGAAGGCGCAGTTCGTCCATCTGGATTTTTGCCTGCTTTGCAAGGAAATCGAGGCTGATTGCTTCGGTCGTCATCGGCGCGTCCTTGAAACTTGTGTCCAATGTAAGCTTTCGCCGGGCAAAGCACAAATGCCCCTTGTTCAACAACCGCCGAGGGGCCACTCCACCTCACGGCTGAGCCGCCCTTCCTCCACCAGCCAGTCGCGCACGCGGCGCGCCGGGCCGTTGAGTTCGCGCGAGCGCGGCCAGACGACATAGAAGCCTTCGTCGAGCTCCAGCGAATGGCCGCCGACGGTGACGAGCGCTCCGGAGCGCACCTGTCGCTCGATAAGGTGTCGCCAGCCCAGCGCCACGCCTTCTCCCGCGAGCACGGCCTGGATGACGAGCACATAATCGTTGATGGCGAGACGCCGCGCCTGCGCGGGATAGCGCACGCCGGCACTTGCGAACCATTCCGGCCAGTCGCAGGCCGCGCGTATCGGCTCCTCCAGGTGGATGAGCGGCAGTTTCAGCAGCTCCTCCGGCATCTTCGGATGTCCGCGGCTTTCCACGAAGGCGGGGCTCGCCACCGCCGTGATCACCTCCGGCGCCAACAGGGCGGCGTGATAGCGCGGCCATTTCGCCGGATCGCCGCCGCGAATGCCGAGCGGGATCGTCTCTTCGTCGAGATCGAGGTCGCGCACGCTGGTCTGGATTCTGAGGTCGATATCCGGCAGGTCGGCGCGCAGCTTGGCAAGCCGCGGCAGCATCCACATCGAGGCGAAGGCGGTCGAGGCCGAGAGCGTCACATTGGCCTCGCGGCCCTTGGCCCTGATGTCCTCCGCCGATTTCTGGATGCGCGACAAGCCGAGCGTCACATCGGCATGGAAGCGCTCGCCGGCATCGGTCAGCTCCACGGCGCGGTGGATGCGGTGGAAGAGGGCGACGCCGAGCTGCTCCTCCAGATTGCGCACCGCATAGGAGACGGCCGCTTGCGTCATGCCGAGCTCATTGGCGGCGCGGGTGAAATTCTGGTGCCGCCCGGCGGCCTCGAAGATGATGAGGCTGGAGGCGGAGGGGAGCAGGCGGCGCAGGGTTTCCATAAATCAAGCTTATCGTGTCGAACAATTTTTTCCAGCGTTACAGCCTTGTTTTTCACGCCTAGCCTCACTTCCAATTATGGAGGTGACCATGGGTGTAGCAGCAACGATCGACGCACCGGCACGGCGAGGCAGGGGCTCACGGCGCGAAGGCACGGCCAAGCCGCTTGGCGTGCCCTATATCGTGCGCGGAATACCAACCTATGACGTGCTGTCGGAGGAAAACCTCCAGAAGGTCGAGCGTGCCGCGGACCGCATCCTCGCCGAAGTCGGCATCGAATTCCGCGACGACCCCGCCGTCATCGAGCACTGGAAACGCGCCGGCGCCAGGGTGGACGGGCTGCTGGTGCGCTTCGAGCCCGGCATGCTGCGCGAGATCGTCTCCTCCGCGCCGGCCGAGTTTACCCAGCATGCCCGCAACCCCGCCAACAATGTGCAGATCGGCGGCAAAAACGTCGTTTTCTCGCCGGCCTATGGCTCGCCCTTCGTGATGGATCTCGACAAGGGCCGTCGCTACGGCACGCTCGAGGACTTCCGGAACTTCATCAAGCTCGCCCAGTCGAGCCCCTGGATGCACCATTCCGGCGGCACGATCTGCGAGCCGGTTGATATCCCCGTCAACAAGCGCCATCTCGATATGGTCTACAGCCATATGAAATATTCCGACCGCGCCTTCATGGGCTCGATCACGGCGGAAGACCGTGCCGAGGATTCCATCGACATGGCGCGAATCCTGTTCGGTGCGGATTTCGTCGACAAGAACTGCGTCATCCTCGGCAATGTCAACGTCAACTCGCCGCTCGTCTGGGACGGCACCATGACCAAGTCGTTGCGCGCCTATGCGCGCGCCAACCAGGCGGCCGTCATCGTACCCTTCATCCTCGGCGGTGCGATGGGGCCGGTCACGAATGCCGGCGCGATCGCCCAGTCCTTCGCCGAGACGCTGGCCGGCTGCGCGCTGACCCAGCTGGAGCGCAAGGGCGCGCCGGTCATCTTCGGCAATTTCCTCTCCTCCATGTCGCTGCGCTCGGGCTCGCCGACCTTCGGCACGCCGGAGCCGGCCATCGGGTCCATGGTCGTCGGCCAGCTGGCCCGCCGCCTGAACCTGCCGCTGCGCTGCGCCGGCAATTTTTCCAATTCGAAGCTGCCGGATGGGCAGGCCATGCAGGAGGGGCTAATGTCCATGCTGTCGGCCGTGCATTGCGGCGCGAATTTCATCCTGCATTCGGCCGGCTTCCTCGATGGTCTGCTCGCCATGTCCTACGAAAAATTCGTGATGG
>CBFGOD010000069.1:0-13313 GCA_965650295.1 uncultured Shinella sp.
GGCTCTTCGACCATCTCAGCCGGTTCCACGATCTCCGCAGCGCTTTCGAGCGCAGGCTCTTCGACGATCGGGGCCGCCTCAAGCACGGGTTCGGGCGAGGCTTCCATCGTCTCGTCGATCGGCTCATCCTCTACCGCGGTTACATCCACGGCATCGGCGACGATTTCGGCTTCCGGGGTGACGGTTTCCTGTGCCGCGACGGGCTCTGCCTCGTCCTCATCCGGATCGAGATGGCCAAGGATCGTTTCGACGGCAAACAGCAGGTGCAGCGCCGGATCGCTGGAAATACGGCCGATGGCGGCGGGAAGATGGCCGAGGCCCGTGGCGACCGGGCGCTTGACGAGACGTTCGGCACTGCGGCCGGCGGCTTCGACCAGCGCGCGGCGTGTTTCGGGGCTGATGGCAAGCCTGTCGAAGCCCTCGGAGCCGGCGACGACGGTGCCCTCGCCATCGAGCACGGCCATATGCGTGTCGGGATCGTCGAAGCCTGTCAGCATGGCCGCAGCGGCCTCTTTCTGGCTCTGGCGGCCGGCGGCCACAGGCGCGCTGAACAGGATGGCCTCGTCACCGGGGCGGATGGTCACAGCCTCGACGGTGGCGGTGACGGGCACGCTGCGAAAGCCGCTGCCGATGCGCATGATGAAGCTGCGGCGCTCGCCGGGCGCCTGCACCTGGCGGGCGGTCGCGGAAAGCTGGCGGAAGGCCACATCGCCTCGATCTGGGCCGGCATCGAGGAAATCGTAGATGTTCTCTTCGCCGAACAGCGCAGCACCCCGGCCGTTCGACCAGAGAACCCGGCTCATATCCTTGGAAAACAGCACGACGGCCTCGCCCCGCGCGAAGGGCAGGCGCACCCGCTCGTGGACGGCAACGTCGATAAAAGGATACTGCTTTGCGGACATGTTCAGGCCTGTATCTGGCTTCCGGCGTCCCGGTTTTCAATTAACGCTTTATTAATAGCCGTGCTCCCCCGGAGGGTCCAGCGCCGGGGCCTGAAAGCCCGCGGCTTTCGGGCGGAAGGGTTAACGCCGCAGGGATTTATTGTGCAGCGCACAAAATTGTTGCAATGCGAAAGAAGATCGCCTATATAGAGGTCATCCCAGAACACGGCGCCTCCAGAGAGGGCCAAACCAAGGAGCGCATACCATGGCTACCAAGAAGACCGACGACGTATTCTCGATCGCTTCCATCGACCCGTCCAAGATTTCCGAAAGCTTCCGCGACTTCGCCGAAAAGGGCGCAGTGCAGACCAAGGAAGCCTATGCCAAGATGAAGGAAGCCGCCGAAGACGCGACCAAGACCGTTGAAGCGACGCTCGAAAGCGCGCAGGCCGGCTCCGTCGAACTCGGCCTCAAGGCTATCGACGCGCTGCGCACCAATGCCGAAAATTCGCTTTCGCATATGGAAGCCCTGCTCGGCGTGAAGTCCGTTGCCGAACTCTTCGAACTGCAGACCGCTTTCCTGCGCAAGCAGGCCGAAGTCGCCGTCGAGCAGGCCAAGTCGCTTCAGGAAACCTCCAAGAAGGTTGCCGAGAAGGTTTCGGCTCCGGGCAAGTCGGCGGCTGAAAAGGCCATGAAGTCCTTCAAGGCTGTCTAAGCCCCAGATGGCGCGGGTTTCGACCCTGTGATAGAATGGCCGGGCGATCGTCCGGCCATTTTCGTTTGTGCAAGCCGATAAAAAACGCTTGAAAAATGATGCGGCTGCCCGTATGTGACGCACCAAGCGCGGACGACGCGCCCTGTGCGGTTGTAGCTCAGTTGGTTAGAGCGCAGGTTTGTGGCACCTGAGGTCGGTGGTTCGACCCCACTCAACCGTACCACTCTTTTTGTGGTATCTATTTGATATCGCCCCATAGAACGCCAATATGCCTTGCCGCATATTGGCGTTTTTGTTTGTTCTGTACAAAGAGATGCGCGGCCGAGGCAGCCGCAAGGCGCACGTCGTGAAATGGACGGTCGCGGTCTTAGTCGATCCTGTTTAAAATCAAGTCTGCCGAGACCCTCAGCAGGGCCACCGTTCACAAAGGGAACGATCGAGCGGGCGCGTGGAGCGAGCCTCTCCTGCGTCCGGAAGCGCCGAGCAGTCGAAATTATGCTCCGTTCGGAGCGTTCACCGTTACGCCGCGTCGAGTATTTGTCGGCGGCACATGCGCTCAACGACAAGAGAGACTGTCAGCATCACCGTTGAAACCGAAAGGAGATATGCTCTATCCAACAAGGGAATATAGTCCAAATAGGTCGAGACGCGGAACCATTCAACGCAGTGGACAAAAGGGTTCCAGTATAGAATCGCTTGCATTTCCGGCGGCATCATCACGGGCATGTAGAATATCCCCGACAGCATCATCAAAGGCATGTTTATCATGCTGAGTGCTGTGGCATAGCGAGGGATAAGGGCGCCGATTGTGGCGTTGAACATCGCGAATGCGAATGCGAAATAGAGTATCGCCGATATGCATTCCAGAAATTCGCCGGGATAGACGATGAGTGGGCGGTCCATCGTGAAGGAAAGCCCGGTCAGGAACAGGGCGCAGATGACGAGCCAGACGATCGATTCGAATGTAAACGCCGCGACGATCCCGTCGATTGGTTTGATCAACGGATAAGTGAGCAGCGGCAAATTGCTCAGAATGCCCCTCTCTGCCTTGCGGGAAATCCCTCGGGTCATTCGGAAGCCGAAGACGCCGGAAAGTACGAAGAGCGCTGCATTGTCACCGAAGGCAATTCGGGACTGGACATATGTGTGGGCGAGAACGAAGATGGCGATAAAGGCAGCCGGCTCCGCAAAAACCCAGAACAACCCGAACCGGGTGTTGCCGAATCTCGTGATTGCGGTTCGAACGATCAGCACGGTGACGATGCGCGCATTTTGTTGAAGCGCATACCATATCGTCTTGTCCTTCGGCACCAAATCTTTGGACTGCACGGCTCACCTTTGGTCTATTTTTCCCGGTTCGGGCCGCCGTCGCGGCCCTCAACCATCTGCATGTCGGTGCCAGCCCGCTTCGGGATCGCCCAGCGAAATGCCCAAACACAACCAGCGTCAGTCCCGTGGCGTCGGCCCGATCAGCCAGCATAAAGGCTCCGGTTCACGCATCATAAATAGAACTTTTGCTCTCACTGCGCCAGTGAGTTCGTAAGGTCTCTCCTCGAAGGCCACTTCCTGAAGCCATCGGGCGCCAAGCCTCTCTTGACAAAATCAAAAATTAGGTAGATCGGTATACATAATATTGTTCGAGGTCGATGATGGGTGAGCGGGTGCCGGCGCGAGAGCGGTTGCTGAAAGCGGCTGCGGAGCTGTTTTATCGCGACGGGGTGGGGGCGACGGGGATCGATACGATCACGGCCCATGCCGGCGTCGCCAAGATGAGCCTCTACAACAACTTCGCCTCCAAGTCGGATCTTGTGAAGGCCTATCTCGATGCGAGGCTGGAAGAATGGCACATGCTCTATCGCGAGCGGCTCGCCACAGCCACAACGCCGCGCGAAAAGCTGCTCGCCGTCTTCGATTCCTATGTCGATCATGCAGAGCTCGCCTATGGCTGGGGGTTTCGCGGCTGCGGGTTGCTCAATGCCGCCGCCGAATTGCCCGTCGGCGATGCCGGCCGGGCGACGGTCGCCTTCCAGAAGGAAGAGGTCGAGCAGCTCTTCAAGGATTACCTGCGCCAGATCAAACCGGAGCGTGGTGCGGCAATCGACGAGACCGCCGAACACCTCTCCTTCGTGCTGGAGGGCGCGATGGCGCGCGCGGGTCTCGACGGCCATGACGGGCGGCTGAAGGCGGCGCGCCGCATCGCCATTTCGATCGTAGACCAGCTATGACCGCTTCCGATCTCGCTTTGCCCTTGCGCCGGCCGAACCGGTTCACGGCACTGGCCGTTCTCATTCTTCTGGAGGCCGCGCTTGTCGTGTGCTGGAGCGCCGGCTTCATCGGCGTGCGCTTTGCCAGCGATCATGCGCCGATCTTCCTGATCCTGCTGTGGCGCAGCCTCATGTCCGGCCTCGTGCTCCTGCCCTTCGCGCTCACCATGGGGCCGAAGATCCGGGGCAGGGACGTGCTCTTCCAGATGCTGCTCGGCGCGCTGGCCATGGCCGGCTATCTCTCGGGCTTCGCGCTGGCGATCGGGCTCGGCGTGCCGACCGGCCTCGTCGCGCTGATCACCGACATGCTGCCGCTCGCCGTCGCCTTCCTGTCCTGGCCCATTCTGGGGCAGGCGCTGACGGGGCGGCAATGGATCGGTTCCTTCATCGGCCTTGCCGGCGTCATCATCGCATCCGGCGGTTCGCTCGATTGGGGCAATGTACCGCTTTGGGCCTATGGATTGCCCGTGCTCGGCACGCTGTCGCTCGCGTTGGCCACGCTCTTGCAGAAGCGCAGCGTGGTCAATGCCATGCCGGTTTACCAGAGCCTGTGCTTCCAGTGCCTCTCGGCGGCCGCGATCTTTTCCGCACTCGCCTGGCATGAAGGTGGGGTGTTGCCGGTCATGGACCGCGGCTTCATCGGCGGCATTCTCTGGCTTGTCTTTGTCGCGACTTTTGGCGCGTGGAGCCTCTATTACCTCGCCTTGCGCAAATCCTCACCGGCGCGGGTGACGGCGATCCTCTATCTCAGCCCGCCGGTCACGATGATCTGGGCCTTCCTGATGTTCGGCGAGCCCCTTTCCTGGGCGATGGCGCTTGGTCTTCTCGTCTCGCTTGCCGGCATCGTGCTGGTGGCGCGGGCGCGGCCGGTGCTGCATGACTAAGCGGTTATAAACCCTTCCTTTACCACGCTTTCGGCCGCCATCCCGATTTGGCACTGTATTAGGAATCCGTTGACCAATGAATCCCTAGGGTCATCCCGTTCTCATGACGGGAACCGGTCCGCATGACGCGCTGCCGCGATGCAAATGGGGTTCTTCAAATGCACATGACGTGCGTCAAGTGGCTGGCTATACCCGCTGGCCTGATCGGGCTGTTCCTTCTCTGGCTGCCACTCAGCCTCCAGGCCCAGCTTATCCTGAGTTTCGCCGTGCTCGGCGTGATGTTCCTGGCGATGACGCGCCCCGAGAACACCACCCTGCGGCTCGTCACCTTCATCTTTGCCGGCATTCTCGCCATGCGCTACGCCTTCTGGCGTACCACCGAGACCTTGCCGAGCATCTACGAACCGCTGAATTTCATTCCCGGCCTGATCCTCTATCTCGCCGAGATGTATTGCCTCGCCATGCTGGCGATCAGCTTCTTCATGCTGGCCGATCCCCTGAAGCGCAAGGCGCCGGAGCTTGGCGAGGCCGCCGATCTTCCAACCGTCGATGTCTTCATACCCTCGTATAACGAGGAGCCGGAGCTTCTGGCCGGCACGCTTGCCGCCGCCAAGTCGCTGCACTATCCCAAGGACAAACTGACCGTTTATCTGCTCGACGATGGCGGCACCGAGGCCAAGCGCAACCATAAGGATCCGCGTGTCTCGATCGCCGCCATCCGCCGGCACGAGCAGCTGAAGGCGCTCTGCGCCTCGCTCGGTGTGGTCTACCACGCCCGCAAGCAGAACGACCACGCCAAGGCCGGCAATCTCAACGAGGGGCTGAAGGTCTCGCATGGCGAACTCGTCGTCGTCTTCGATGCCGACCATGCGCCGGTGCGCGAATTCCTGCGCGAGACCGTCGGCTATTTCGCCAGGGACAAGAAGCTCTTCCTCGTCCAGACGCCGCACTATTTCCTGAACCCGGACCCGCTGGAAAAGAACCTCCAGACCTTCGCGCGCATGCCGTCGGAAAACGAGATGTTCTATTCGATCCTGCAACGCGGGCTCGACAAGTGGAACGCCTCGTTCTTCTGCGGCTCGGCAGCGGTGCTGCGGCGCTCGGCGCTGTCTGCGGCCAACGGTTTCTCCGGCCAGTCGATCACCGAGGATTGCGAGACGGCGCTCGCGCTGCATTCCAAGGGCTGGCACAGCCTCTATGTCGACAAGCCGCTGATCGCCGGCCTCCAGCCCGAGACCTTCGTCTCCTTCATCGGTCAGCGCGCCCGCTGGTGCCAGGGCATGTTGCAGATCCTGATCCTGAACCGTCCGTTCCTCGCCAAGGGCCTGACGCTGTCCCAGCGCATCTGCTACGCGGGCATCAACCTGTTCTGGCTGTTCCCGCTGTCGCGGCTCGCCTTCGTCTTTTCGCCGCTGCTCTACATCTTCTTCTCGCTGGAGATCTATCAGGCGAACATCCTCGAATTCGCCTCCTACGCGGTGACCTATCTCATCGGCTCTTTCGCCATGCAGAGCTATCTCTACGGTCGCGTGCGCTGGCCCTGGGTTTCCGAGCTCTATGAATATGTCCAGTCGGTGCTGCTCTTCGGCTCGATCGTCAGCGTGGTGCGCAACCCGCGCAAGCCGACCTTCAACGTGACCGCCAAGGGCCAGACGCTCGACCGCAGCATGCTCTCGCCCTTGGCACGGCCCTATTTCATCATCTTCTTCGTCCTGCTCGCGGCCGCTCTTTACTCTGGCTACCGCTTCCTGACGGAGCCGGTCGCGACCGAGCTTCTGACCATCGTCGCCGGCTGGAACCTCATCAATCTCGGCCTCGCCGGTGCCGCCCTCGGCGTCGTCGCCGAACGTCGCGAGCTGCGCCGCAACCAGCGCCTGCCGGTCAAGCGCCATGCTTTGATGAAGGTCGATGGCAAGCTGAAGAACATCATCATTCAGGATGCCTCCTCGGGCGGCATCTCGGTGGAATTCGTCGAACAGGCGCCGGCCATCGATCTCGATACGCCGCTGGAGGCAACGATCCAGCTGCGCCGCGCCGGCCAGATCATCGCCTTCGACGTGATCTCCCGCTCCAGCCGCGGCGAGGGCGAGGGCGCCGTCTACGGCTTCGCCTACAAGGAGCGCACGCCGGAAACCTTCATGGCCATCGCCGAGCTGATGTTCTCCGACCAGGCGGTGTTGCAGGAGCGGCTGTCGCGTCGCCAGGTCCGCCGCAGCTTCTTCTGGGGCACCTCGCGCTTCGCGCTCTGGAGCATCCGCGAAACGCTGCGCGCGCTGCGCTACGCCGCTGGCCTCATCCGCGAGGGAGCCGTTATTTCCGCCGCCGACGCGCCGATCACCGTCAAGGACAACAATGCCCAGATCCCCGGCCGCGCCGCAGAGCTGCCGCCGGTCCTCACAGGAGCCCAGGCCTATGGCTAAGACCCCTCTTCTCGGAACGCTGGGCCTTGCCCTTCTCATCGCCTCGGCTGGTGCCGGCCGGGCGGAGGGGCTGGTCGCCGATGCCGTCAAGCCGCTGCTGGAAGGCACCACGCTGTCCGGTGGCCTGCTGCCGCAGCCTGTCGAGGTAAAGGCCGAAAAGGCGCAAGCCGTCGTCACCGGCGCCATGCTCGAGCCCTTCGAGCAGTCGGCGGATGCCTATACGCTGTCGGGTGAGGACGATGTCGCGACCTTCACCTTCGCGCTCGACGGGCCGCAGGTCTCGGCCGGCGGCACGCTGAACCTCGCCTATATCAATGCGGTCTCGGTGCTGCCCGATACGGCGAAGATGGATATCGAGGTCAATGGCCGTGATGCCGGCAGCTTCGCCATCGCCTCGCCGAACGGTGTGCTGACGGAAAAGATCGCCGTCGCTCCTGATCTTCTGAAGGCTGGCCGCAATGTGGTGCGCGTGCGTGCTCGCCAGCACCATCGCGTCGATTGCGCGCTGGATGCGACCTATGAGCTCTGGACGAAGCTCGATCCCGCGCAAAGCGGGTTCGCCACGGCGGCGTCCTCGGCGTTTACGGATTTCGACAGCCTGCTGTCCGTTCGCCGCAATGCCGCGCACCGTACGGATGTGCGCATCGTCGTGCCCGGCGCTCTCAGCGCCGAGGCGCTGAACGAGGTCGCGCCGGTCCTGCAATCGCTGATCCTCTTCCTCAATCGCGACGATGTGACGGTCTCGGTGGACGACAAGCCGGGCAGCGGGCCGGGCATCGATCTCGTCATGGCCATGGACCGCGCCGGCGCTGCCACGCTCGCGAAGTTCGGCATTGCCAACGCGCCGCGCGGGCTCTCCGTTCAAGCTAGTGCCGAGGCGGATCGCGCGCGCGTCGTGCTGCGCGCCGCCAATCTCGGCGATATCAATGCCGCCGTACTCTCAGCCGTGAAGGGACCGATGGCCGATGGGTTGAAGACGGGTGTCTTCGAAAAGGGCAGGGGTGCTCTCGTCGTCGATGCCGGCGAACGGCGGCTGCTGAAGGAGACCGGTTACGAGACCCGCGTCTTTTCCGGGCGCCTGTCGCGCACCGATTTCACCATCGACATGCCCGCCGATTTCTATCCGGCGGAATATGCCACGCTCGACCTTCGCCTCCATGCCGCGACCTCGCCGGGGCTGGAACAGACCGCGCAGCTTCTCGTGCGCGTCAACGACAAGGTCGTGAAGAGCTACCCGTTCCGCAACCGCGAGGGCGAGCAGTTCGACGGCAAGCGCATCGAACTGCCGCTGCGCGCCTTCCATCCCGGCACCAACCGCGTCGAACTGCTGGCCGAGCTGCCGACGGCGGCCGATGCCGCCTGCCGGCCGGAGGAACGCGATGATGGCAAGCCGCGCTTCATCCTGCTCGACACGACGGCGATCGAGGTGCCGGCACTGGCGCGCATCGGCCGGCTGCCGGATCTCGCGGCCCTTGCCGGCAAGGCCTATCCCTATGGCGGCGGCAAGCCGTTCGATCTGGTGATCGACCGGGCCGACGGCCAGTCCGCAGCGGCCGGCCTCACCATGCTGTCGCGCCTTGCCCTTTCCGCCCGCGCGCCGCTGACGGCGAAGATCGCCATCGGCGCGCCCTCCGAAGGCACCGGCCGCGATGCGCTCGTCGTCTCCTCGCAGAACGATTTCGCCGAGCTTGGTACCTCCGGCAAGGCGGCCTTCCCGGGTGGGGACGAGGTCACGGCCTCCGTCGCCGATCTTCTGAAACCCGATCCAATGCACACGGCGTCGGTTTCCGACGGTGCCGCCGGCACCGGTAACGACACCGCCGACCTGTTGCAGGCCTTCCACAATTCGACGGCCGCCGAGGAGGACGAACTATCCTTCGGGTCGCGCGCGCAGCTCTGGTTCTCCGCTGCCTCGCGCAGCTTCGGCCGCTGGCTGAGCTATGAAGGCGACAACACGGCACGGGTCGCACCGCACGGCGAGGGGGCATTGGTCACGCTGTCGCAGATGCGTTCCTCCGATGGCCTCGCCACCTGGACGGTGATCCAGGCGAACTCGCCGCGCGATGTCGATGCCGGCGTGCAGCGGCTCGTCGAGCCCGCCGTCTGGCGTGAACTGCAGGGCGGCACGGCGACCATCGAGACGGCGAGCCTGTCGCTCGTCAGCCTTCCGGCCGCCGATCGCTATGTCGCCGACCTCGCCGATCGCAGCCCCGGCAATCTGCGCCGCGTCGCGGCCGCCTGGTTCTCCGATAATTTCCAGATCTATGTCGTGCTCGTGCTCGCCTGCCTCGGCCTCTTCGCCGTCTGGCTAGGTCTGACGGTGCCGCGCAAGGGCGTGAGGTCCGATCGATGAAACCATCCCTTTTCCTCACCGCGCTGCTCGTCGGTTCCTCGGCGCTCTCTCCGCTCGCCCTCGCGGAAGAGGCCAAGTCTGGCCCTGGCGAGGTGGAGCTTGCCGCGCTCTATTATTATGCCGAACAGAAGCAGCAGGACCGGCTTGAGGCCGAGACGAACCGGCTGCGGCTGAAATATCCCGATTTCGTCGTGCCGGCCGATGTCTATGCGCCTGTCGCGCAGCAGGTGGATGAAACCGCGCTCTGGGCGCTCTACGAGAAGAACGATTTCACCGGCATCGCCGCCGAGATCGGCCGCCGCCAGACGGAAAATCCGCAGTGGAGCCCGAGCGAGGACTTTTCCGACAAGCTCGCCCGCCGCCAGCAGCGCGTCGAGATGATGGCCGCCACGGCGCGCAAGGACTGGATGGGCGTCATCGAAGCGGCCAAGACGCTGGACCCGTCGACCGAAACGGAGGTCGATCTCGTCTGGATGCTGCTCGACGCCTATGCCGAAACGGGCGCCAAGGACGCGCTGACCAATGTCTATCGCGGCCTGCTGTTCCGCGAGGGCGACAAGCGGCTGCCGGATGCGCAGATCCTGACCACGCTGCAGAAATCGACGCGCGATTTTTCATCGGACGATGTGCGCAAGGCGATGGGCGTGCTTGCCACCTCTCCTTTGTTGCAGGCTGGTCTCCAGCCCGTCGAACTCGACCTGACACGCAAGGACGTCGCCGATTTCAATGCGGATGAGAAGCGGCAGACGCCGATCGCCGAAGGCGAGGTCGCCAAGCTGCGCGCGGCGGCGGAGAAGGGGGATCGCCTCGAGGATCTCTCGCTGCTCGGCTGGTACGATCTGAAGCTGAAGGCGCCCGATAGTGCCGAGCGCTGGTTCAAGGCCGCGCTTGCCAAGCGCCGCGACGAGGAGAACGCCAAGGGCCTCTATCTCTCGCTTGCCGCCGAAAACAAGCAGGAAGAGGCCTATGCGGTCGCCGAGGACTACATCGAGGAGTTTTCCGACGATCCGGAATTCCTGATGAACGCGCTGTCGCTGCGCTTCTCGAAGCCCGACCAGCCGGATGCCGATGTGAAGACGGTGACGGCCTATAGCAACGCCATCCTTGCGACTTCCGACGCCGACAATGCCGAAATCCTCGCCTGGTACGCCTATAATTCCAGCCAGTTTGAAGCCGCAAAAGCCTGGTTTGAAAAGTCGCTGGATTGGGAAAGCGCACCGGTGCGCGTCAAGGGGTTGGCGCTGAGCCTGCTGCGTCTCGGCGCCAAGAAGGACTATGCGGCGCTGGAGGATGAATATCGCGAGATCTATCCGGAGATCTGGGCCGAGATAAAGGTTGCCGCGCCCCCCAAAGGCCGCCGCAGCGTGGCCGTCGAAATGCCTGATACCACGGCGTCGTCCGCTGGCGGTGGCGTGGCGAGCTACCTCGCGCATTTCAAGGCCAAGCGTTACAGTGCCTGCGTCAAGGAAGTTTCCGCCCAGGAGGCGCGCGGCAAGGTTACGGCCGATGCCATGCTGATCAAGGGCTGGTGCTATCTGGAACTCAGCCGTCTGGCCGACGCCCGCAACGCTTTCGAGGCCGCGCTGAACGACAGCCGCACGCAACAGGACGCCGCCTATGGCGCGGCCCTCACGCTGCTGCGCGGCCGCCTGACGGATGATGCCGAAGCCACGGTCGCGACCTATCCGATGTCGGAGAAGCGCGAGCGCGAGGTCCGGGCCGAAATCTACTGGCAGCGCGCCCGTTCGGCCTTCGATCACAAACAGTACCAGAATGTTCTGGATGCGCTGAACGCCCGCGCCAGCCTCGTTGCCGAACCGGCGGATCTCAGCCAGCTACGCGGTTGGTCCTATTACCATCTCGGCAATCGCGCACAGGCCCAGGCCGTCTTCGCCCGGCTGAACACGCAATTCTACGATCCGGCGACGGCCGTCGGCCTTTCCGCATCCACCGTTACCCTGCGATAGGATCCTCATGCGCTGGCTCACTCTTGCCATAGTGCCTTTTCTCGCGGCCGGCTGCGCTTCCACCGTGCCCGATCCCTTCCTGGAAACCGGCGCCATCCATCCGGATGCGCCGCCGATCTCCACCGAGGTCTCGCCGGATTTTGCCGTCGCTTACCTGCCTCTCGTGTCGGGCCGTATCCAGAGCGTTCGCCAGACGGCGCGTAGCGGCTTCTTCGAGCAGGCCATCGTCTATTCCAACGCCACGGCTTCGGCGGGTGAAAACGTGCTTACGGTGCGGGTCGGTCAGCCCTCCGAGGGCACGACCTTCCTGCGCGCCCCAACACGTCGCGCCATCGTCGCCGAGATGCAAAAGGCCCTGCCAGGCGTCGCCATGCGGATCAGCGACGTGCCGGGACAGAACGGGCAGGGTGTCTACGGCTATGCGACCGGCCCGCTCGGCACGTCCGGCAGCTGCCTCTATGCCTGGCAGTTTGCCAAGCGCGTTTCGGCCGAGCGCGTGGGCGCCTATGCGGCGCAGGTGCGCCTGCGCTTCTGCCATCCAACGATGTCGCAGGAACGCATCGCGGCCGTCATGGGCGGGCTGCGCATGAAGCCGGTGACGCGCAACACGTTCGACATGCTGCAATATGCCGGCGGCACCGGCTATGCGCAGAGCCAGCCCGTGCTGGTTCGTGCGGAGCCGGTCGTGGTGGTCGATGACAGCGTCGAGATCGCGCCGCGCCGCACACCGAAGCGCCGCGTGGCCGTGGAGGAGAAGCCGGCGGAAGAGCGGGTCGTCATCCGCAATGCCGCGCGCGTTCCCCTGCCGGGTGAGGAGAAGGTGAAGGTCGCAATTTCCGAGGAGCCGGTCGAGAAGCCCAAGACAAGGGCTAAGAGCGCGCTGGTGCCGATGCCGGGAACCGTCGCGCTTAATGTGGAGTGATCGTCACAGAAAAATGGCATGCTCCTGCCGCACGAGTTCCTGCACGAATTCGGCGACGGTGCGCACGCGGGTAAGGTCGCGTGCGCTTTCGTGCCATGTCGTCCAATAGGCGCGGCGGATCGTGTTGTCAGGCAGAACGCGCACCAGCTCCGGATATTGCCGGGCGATATAGTCATGCAGAATGCCGACGCCGGCGCCGGAGCGCACGGCCTCCGTCTGACCGGTGGCGCTGGATATCTCGAAGCTCGCATCCCAGCTGCGCATGATCTCACCGGTGAAGTTCAGCGAGGCCGTGAAGATCAGGTCTTCCACATAGCCGACGCGGCGATGGGTCTTCAGGTCCTCGACGGTCTCCGGCGTGCCGTTTTCCTGGAGATAATCGCGTGAGGCATAGAGGCCGAGCGTATAATCCGTCAGCTTCGACGAGACGAGCCGGCCCTGTTCCGGCCGCTCCAGCGTGATGGCGATATCGGCCTCGCGCTGCGAAAGCGAGAAGGAGCGCGGCACCGGCACGAGCTGGATCTTCAGTTCGGGATGCCGCGCCGTCAGCCGCCCGAGACGCGGCGCCAGGAACGACACGCCGAAACCATCGGGCGCGCCGACCCGCACGGTGCCGGCGACGGCGGTATCGATCCGGCCGATGCTCGCCTGCATCGCCAGCATTTCCGTCTCCATCCGCTCGGCCGCGCGCAGAAAGGCTTCGCCCTCGGCGGTGAGGTCGCAGCCATTGGTGCGGCGGATGAGCAGGCGGGTCTTCAGGGCCTCTTCCAGTGCGCTGACGCGGCGGCTGAGGGTGGCATGGTTGACGCCGAGGCGGCGGGAGGCGGCGAGGATCTGGCCGGTGCGGGCAACGGCGAGAAACATCCGGGCGTCGTCCCAGTTCATGGCGGCTCCGACTTTAATTTTT
>CBFGOD010000070.1:0-13148 GCA_965650295.1 uncultured Shinella sp.
AAATCTTTTCGCCCGTCAGTGCTTCCAGCACCAGCGGATAGAGCGTGCCGGTCAGCACCGTCGTCGCCGCCGTCGGCAGGATCAGGTTGTTGAGAACGAGAGCTCCCTCGCGCGAGATCGGTGCGAAGAGACCGCCGGCCTTCAGCGTCGCGGCCCGGAAGGCGAAGAGCGAGAGCGCACCGCCAATGAAGAAGACGAGAATGGCGAGGATGAAGACGCCGCGTGTCGGATCCGTCGCGAAGGCATGCACCGAGGTCAAAACACCGGAGCGCACGAGGAAGGTGCCGAGCAGCGACATGGAGAAGGTCAGGATCGCCAGAAGAACCGTCCAGATCTTCAGCGCCTCGCGCTTTTCCATGACGAGCGCGGAGTGCAGCAACGCCGTGCCGGCAAGCCAGGGAATGAAGGAGGCGTTTTCCACCGGATCCCAGAACCACCAGCCGCCCCAGCCGAGTTCGTAATAGGCCCAGTAGGAGCCCATGGCGATACCGGCGGTGAGGAAGCTCCAGGCGGCGAGCGTCCACGGCCGCACCCACCGCGCCCAAGCCGCATCGATCCGCCCCTCGATCAGTGCGGCAATGGCGAAGGAGAAACAGACGGAGAAACCGACATAGCCGAGATAGAGCAGCGGCGGATGGATCGCGAGGCCGACATCCTGCAGCACCGGATTGAGGTCGCGCCCCTCGGCCGGTGCCGGCGCAAGGCGGATGAACGGATTGGAGGTCAGGAGGATGAACAGTGCGAAGGCCGTCGAGATGAGGCCCTGGATGGCCAGAACATTGGCGCGCAGCCGCTCAGGCAGGTTCGCGCCGAAGGTCGAGACCAGCGCGCTGAAGAAGACGAGGATGAGGAGCCAGAGCATCATCGAGCCCTCGTGGTTCCCCCAGACGCCGGAGATCTTGTAGATCATCGGCTTCAGCGAATGCGAATTCTCCCAGACATTTGCGACCGAGAAATCGGAAACGACATAGGCGAAGGTCAGGACCGAGAAGGAGAAGAGCACCAGCAGAAAACCGGCAAGGGCCGCGGTGGGGGCCACGGCCATCAGCGAGCAGTCGTTGCGGGTCGTTCCCACCAGCGGCAGCACGGCCTGGATGATGACCGTCGCGAGCGCCAGAACCAGGGCATAGTGTCCAAGCTCGATGATCATTTGATCGTTTCCTTGCCGGAGAGTTCCACACCCTGCGCCTTCAGGCGGTCCGCCACATCCTTGGGCATATAGGTCTCGTCGTGCTTGGCAAGCACCGTGTCGGCGACGAAAAGACCATCCATGCCAAAGGCGCCCTCCGCGACCACGCCCTGCCCCTCGCGGAACAGGTCGGGCAGGATGCCGGTATAGGTCACCGGCACCGTCGAGAGCGTATCGGTCACGGTGAAGGTCACCGTCGAGCCCTCGCCGCGCTTGACCGTGCCGGCCTCGACGAGGCCGCCGAGACGGATGCGGGTGCCCGGCGCGAGGTTGGCCTTGGCGAGATCGCCCGGCACATAGAAATAGGCGATGGACTGGCTGAAGGCGAACATGACGAGCAGCACCGCCGCCACGAGAAAGGCGACGCCGCCGCCGATGACTGCCAGACGTTTCTGCTTGCGCGTCATTGTGTGTTGCCCTCAACCGAGATCGATAGGTCCCGCGCAAGCGCCAGAAGCTGTTTGCCATTCTCGCTGTCCGCCGGGAAGGTTTTCAGCGCCGTCTGTAACGCCGCCTGCGCCTTCGGCCTTTGATCCAGCACAACATAGGAACGGATGATGCGCATCCATCCTTCGAAATTATCCGGATTTTCCTGCAGTTTCGCCGCAAGAGTCTCCACCATGCCGGCAATCATCTGCTGGCGGTCGCCCGTCGACATATCTTCGGCGGCCGCTACGTCGTCCGCCGTCGGGTTGCCGAGCGGTCCCGCCGCACCACCGGCACCGTCACCGAGGGCTGCAATGTGTCTATTGACCAGTGGCAGCCACGGCGCATCGGCCGGCGTGTCCTTCGCCAGCGCTTCGAAGGCTGCCCGCGCCTCCGGCTTCTTGCCTTCCTGCTCCAGAGCGAGTGCGAGATAGTAGCGGGTGCGCGGATTGTCCGGCTTGAGCTTCAGCGAGGCTTGGAGCTGCTTGCGCGCATCCGCCGTCACGACACCATCGGCAAGCGCAATCAGCGCCTCCGCATAACCATCCAGACGTTCGGGGCTCTCCCCAAGCAGGCGGATCGCCTGCGCATAGGCATTGGCCGAATCTTCCATCCGGCTGCTGCGGTAATAGATCGGCGCCAGAAGATCCCAGCCCGCACCGTCGTCGGGATTGCGCGCAAGATGGTTTTCCGCCCGCGCGATCAGCACATTGATGTCATTGCCGGGATTGGCGAGGCGTTCCGCGAGCGGCTGGGCCGGAAGATCCGGCCGGCCGGTCGCCAAGTAAAGACAGAGACCGATAGCGGGAAGCACCACGATGACAAAGGCCTGCGCCAGACGGTTGCGCCCGCTGGTGCGCGCCTTTTCCTTCGCTTCGGCCTTGCTCGCGGCAATCAGCCGGCGTGCGACTTCCGCGCGGGCAAGCTCGGCTTCGGTAGCACCGATCAGGCCTGTCGCCTCGTCGCGTTTCAGCTCTTCGAGCTGGTCGCGATAGACCTCGACATCATGGCCGGCATCGTCAGCGGACGCCGAAGGGCGCCGCAGCAGCGGGAGGAGGAGGACAGCGGCCACGGCTGCCGTCAGGATGGCGACGAGAATCCAGAAAAGCATGACTGTTCAATTACTGGAACGCCGCGGCGTTTCCAATTCCCTTGGGAACAATGACGCAAAATTGAGGCGTTTGGCCGCAAGGTCAAACAGCCGGGGCGAAAAATGGCCGTTCCGTCAGGAAAGCGGCTCCCAGGCCCCGTCCGCATTCCGGCAGGCCGCACCGCGCGTCGCGGTGTCGCGACCATTGACGGTCAGCGTGTGGCTGTATTGCCGGCAATTCTGCGAACCGACCTGATAAGGCGCCGCCGCCACGACCGATCCGGTCACGCCCTGCCCCTGCCAGACGACCGGTTGGCCGCCGGGGGCCGCTTCCAGCGCACGATACTCGGCTTCGAGCGCGCGCTGCATATCGGCCTTGGAAAGCTGTGTCGCGGTGTTGCGGCTGGCGAGCCCGCCCTGAAGCGCGGAGATATAGACGCCGGGGCCTGCCGCAACCGTCGTGGCGCCGGCCGACGCCTTGCCGCCTGACGTCGTCGTGCATCCCGAGGCCGTCACTGCTGCCAGAAGAAGGGGGAAAAAGGCGCCGCGCAAACCCGTCTTCATCCGCTCGACCGTCTCTCTTCCTGCAAGGCCGGCTGACAGCCGGCAATTCGTCCACCCCGCGATCCCTATCATCGCGAATACGTCTCTTGTTGCATTGTCCGCCGCCTCAGGCAACATCCTTTGTGACGGCGGGCAGAACGAGCTGGGCCAGAAGCCCGCCGCCGGCACCGCGCGAAAGCCCGAACGTGCCCTGATATTCCGACGCGATCTCGCTGACGATCGAGAGGCCGAGCCCCGTGCCCGGCTTGCTCTCGTCGAGCCGCTTGCCGCGCTTCATCGCCTCGCGGATCTGGTCCGGCTCAAGCCCCGGTCCGTCGTCCTCCACCTCGATGACGACCCAGTTCTTGCGCCCCTCATCATTGCCGCGCATCTCGGCCGGCGCCACGAAGACGCGCAGCGTCACCACCGTGCGGGCATAGCGCGCCGCGTTTTCCAGGAGGTTGCCGACGGTTTCCTCGACGTCCTGCTGCTCCATGGCAAGTACCAGACCCGGCGGATCGACGGTCAGCGGAAACTGCGTCTCGGCATTCAGCCTGCGCATCACGCGCACCAGCCGTTCCAGAACCGGCTGCGCCTCCGTGCGCGCCAGCACGGATTCGCGCTGGGCGGCGATGCGCGCGCGGTTGAGATAGGATTGCACCTGGCTCTGCATCGCCTCGGCCTGCGTCTTCACGAGATCGCCCTGAGGCGCCGAAATCAGCCGCGATTCGTTGAGCAGCACGGCAATCGGCGTCTTCAGCGAATGGGCAAGATTGCCCACCTGCATGCGCGCCCGCTCCACGATGCGCCGGTTGCTATCGATCAGCGCATTCACTTCGCTCGCCAAGGGCAGGATTTCCCTGGGGAAATCGCCGTCGAGCTGCTCGCTCTCGCCTGCCCGGATCTTTTCCAGCGCCTTGCGCGCCCGGTCGAGCGGCCGAAGACCGATGAGGATCGCCGCCGCATTGAGCATCAGGCTCCCGACGCCAAAACCGGCGAGCGCGAGATAGAGGCTGCCCGAGAAATCGTCGATGTCCTGCTCCAGCACATCGCGGTTGCCGACCACGCGGAAGCGCGCCGTGCGCCCCTCGTCGTCCAGCACCACTTCCGTCTCGCCCACCTCCACATCGTTCCCGAAGGAATCGATGGTCGTGTAGAAGCGCTCGTAGCGCGTGTCGAAGGGAATGCTGTCCGTATCGGGGATCGGAATGCTGCCGGTGCCGAGCGATGCCGAAGTCAGCGTCTCCGTGGCCAGAGCCCCGCCGATCGGTTCGACGATCCAGTACCAGCCCGATTTCGGCTGGAAGAATCGGAGGTCGCCGAGCTGCGGCGTGCCGGCAAGCCGCGTCGCCTCGTCCGTCGAGACGGAATTGATGACGTTGTAGAGCTGCGCGCGCAGAAGATCGCGAAAACTCTTCTCCGCGCTCTGGCGATAGAGCGTCGAGATGACGACGGCAATCGCGATGAGCGCCAGCGCCGCCCACAACGAGGCGAGGAAGAGAACGCGGAAGGTGAGCGAGCGGGAGCGTCTGGCGTTATTTGCCATTGGCCGGCGCTTGCATCCGGTAACCGAGGCCGCGCACGGTCTCGATCAGGTCGACGCCGATCTTCTTGCGCAGGCGCCCGACGAAAACCTCGATCGTGTTGGAATCACGGTCGAAATCCTGGTCGTACATGTGCTCGACCAGCTCGGTGCGCGAGACGACCTCTCCCATGTGATGCATGAGATAGGAGAGCAGGCGATATTCATGCGAGGTGAGCTTCAGCGCCTCGCCATTGACCGTCGCCTTGGAACCCTTGGTGTCGAGCCGGACAGGGCCGCAGACGATATCGGCGCTGGCATGGCCCGCCGCGCGGCGGATCAGCGCGCGGATACGCGCGAGCACTTCCTCGACATGGAAGGGCTTTGCCACATAATCATCGGCGCCGGCATCGATGCCGGCCACCTTGTCGCTCCACCGATCACGGGCGGTGAGCAACAGGACGGGCATGCCCTTGCCGTCGGCACGCCATTTTTCCAGAACGGTGATGCCGTCCATTTCCGGCAGGCCGATATCGAGGATGATGGCGTCGTAGGGCTCGGTATCGCCGAGATAATGCCCCTCCTCGCCGTCGAAGGCCTGATCCACCACATAGCCGGCGTCCTTCAGGGCTTCGCTGAGCTGCCGGCTCAGGTTGACGTCGTCCTCGACCACCAGGATGCGCATTCGGCCTCTTTCTTCGTTCTGCTTTTCCATCGCCGGGCCGAATGCCCGGCGGCCTTACATGGGTACGCGCACCGTCACCTTGCGCGGCCGGGCATTGCCCTTGCCGGGCACCAGCACGGTTACGACGCAGGTATCGCCCTTCGGCTGTGCCGAGAGAAGCTCGCCGCCCGTCTCGGACACCACCTGCGCCGCCGCGGCGCTGCAGTCGCCGGCAACCTGCACGACATCACTCCCGGTGCCCGTCAGAACGGGACCCGGCAGGGTCAGGCTGGCCGCAAGGGCGGTGATGAGAAGTGGCGAGGCCATGAACATACTTTCAGGTGCGGATCACTATGATGCAAGCAATAACCGATCCTCGCTGAATGGCAAATGAATGGGGCGCGGAACTTTGGGGAGCGTTCAGCGCACCGGACGACGCGCCGAAATGCGTCCGTAAATGGCAATAAGCCCGCCGATCGTGCCGGCCGCCGACACCAGAAGATCCGCCAGTTCCCCCTCGTCTCCCGCCTTTATTTCGACGCCAGCGGCATTGGCAAGCGAAGCGGTAATCGCGATCAGCGCGCCCCAGACGGTGCGCGACATGTACCAGGGTTTCGTCTCGTCGGTCATCGCAGTTCCTTTCGTTCAGACAGTGAGATTGGCTTCCGTCGGCACGCCGAGCGGGATCGCCCGGCCAAGCTGGCGCACCCGAATGCGAATCACCGTTTGCGCCGCGCCGAAATCGGCAAGCTCACTTGCGGTCGCATAGGTAAAATCCGGACTAGTGGTCTCGACGCGCCGGACCACCGCGGCGCCTGAGAGAATTTCCAGCCGATACGCCTCGGAGGGCTCATCGAGCGGGATATCGGCAGAAAGCCAGGTGTCGGCATCGACGCGCCCGCGCCGCACCCAGGAGAATTGCACCACGCCATCCGCCCCGCGCCGGCCGCGAAGATGCACCGGCGCGAGCGGCGTCAACGCCCGCTCCCCGCCGGCAAAGACGAAAGGACCGGCCTGCCCGCCGGCCGCCCCCACCGCCTCGACCAACCAGTTGGAAACACGCCCCACCTCCGCGACATCGAGCCCCAGTGGCAGCACAGCCTCGTCGAGCACCACCGCCAGCGCCCCGGAAAGATGCCCAGCCGCCATCGCATCCTCGGTGCCGAACAGGCCGCGCAGCAGCGTGGTGAGCCGCCAGCGGCCCGGCGCGATTTCGCTCGCGCCGGCAAAGCCGATAATCTCCCAGCCGCCATTCTGCGCCTGCACCGCCAGCCGGTTCGCGCCGTTCAGCATCGTCAGCGGATCGACGGCAGAAAGCCCGCCGGAGGCCAGATCGAGCACGATCTCCCGCTCGGGATCGAACCGCCCGAGCACGCCGGCCGGAAGTGCTGTCGCAAGCCACCCCATACGCGCCGGCCGCTCCAGCCGCGCCCGCGGGCGAAAGCCTTCACTGCCATCCGAACTCGATACGACCATCGCTCGCCACGGCTTTGCATAGGCCGCGACACGCGCGAAATCCTCCGCCGCGCCGGTCTCGAAGATCGGCAGGTCGAGAAACACCACCTCAGGTGCAAAGGCATCCGCCGGCCCCGCCCCGCCCGTCGGTGAGCGACCGCCTTCAGCCGGCGCGAAGGCCGGGCTGTCGCCCGCCGCAATCCCCCGCGCCTCCACCTCGCGCACCAGGCCGTCCGTCACGCCGGTCACGAGGAACCGCCCCTCCGGCCCGTCGGCCAAGCGCACAACATCGCCCGGCGTCACGCCAAGCGCCGTCGGCGGCAGACGGAAGGTGACGCGGCGCTGCCCCGCCCGCTGGTCGCGCAGGGCCGCCTCGACGGCCGACGCCGCCGCACCATCATGCAGCACCGCCGGCAGGGCCAGCCGCAACACCCTGTCGCTACCATCCGCCATGCGCCGCGAGCGCGCCGTCGCACGCCCATAGGCCGCCGCCGCATCGAAATGATCGAGGATCGCCTCGCCGGAGAAATCGCCGGCATGGCCCCGGCTTTCCTCGAAAGCCGCCTCGTCAGGCCGCTCGGCCAGAACGTCGATCTCGACCGGCGGCAGCGCCGACTTCTGCCGCGAGCGGAGGATGAGCTTGCCGTCCGCCTCCAGCGCATCGACCTGAAACGCCTCCATCAGCGGCTCCAGCAACGCCCGCGCCGAAGACTGTTCGGCCTGCACGAAACCCGGCAGATCGCCCGCGACACCCGAGATATCGAAATTCGAAAACCCATGATCGGACAGCACAGCCGCAATCACATCGGCCAGCGTGCCCGCGCCCAACCGGCCGTTCAGCCAGTGCCCCCGCTGCCAGTTGCCGCCGTCGGACCACAGCGTGGTCTGTTCGGGAAAGGCCGGATGGGGTCGCGCATCCCAGGTCCACAGGAAGACGTGGCCGGGATCGACCATGCCCGCCTCCGGCCCGCTGCCCTGCCACCAGCCATGATGCGCATCGAGAAACCGCCGTTGCACCGCATCGCTGCGCGCCCCGCCGGAAAAATACGGCAAGGCGTTCTCCACGCTCTTCGGATCGACGAAGACATTCGGCTGGTTCGGCCCCTTGTCGACCGCAGGACACCCCAGTTCGGTGAACCAGATCGGCTTCGACCGGGGCACCCACGCCGTATGCCCCGCGATTTCCACGCCGTCAGGCCCGCGTTCCCGATGAACATTCGTCCACCAGCTCTCGATGTCCTTGTAGCGGAACACCCAGGGCTTGCCCGCCGCCCCGTCGGTGATCGGCGAACGCACCCGCCCCCGCCGCGCCGTATCGCCGGCATAATACCAGTCGAACCCCTCGCCCGCCGCGATCTGCCCCCGCAGCGCAGCGATGTCCTCGCCATGGCGAAACCCGTCCGGATTGCCGGAGAGCACATCGCCATCCTGCCAGTCGGAAAGCGGCATGTAATTGTCGATGCCGACGGCATCGATGGCCGCCGAGGCCCAAAGCGGGTCGAGGTGGTAGCGCACCTCGCCGCTTCCACCCGGCTGGAACCCGAAATACTCGCTCCAATCCGCCGCATAGGTGATTTTCGTCGCCGGCCGCAGCACCGCGCGCACATCCGCCGCGAGATCGCACAGTGCCGAAACGAAGGGAAACGCACCCGTCCCGTCCCGCAACCAGGTCAACCCACGCATCTCCGAGCCGATCAGGAACCCGTCCACGCCGCCCGCCGCTTCCGCCAGATGCGCATAGTGCAGGATCAGCCGGCGAAACCCCTCATCGCCCGCCGGACCCGTAACGGCCTCGCCCGAAACCGAAAAATCCCCCGCCGCCGCGCTTCCGACAAAGGCCGCGACCTGACTGGCCGCCGCCGCGGTGCCATCGGCCGATTGCGGATAACAGGTGATGCGCCCCCGCCAGGGATAGGGCGCCTGCGCCGCGCCGCCATAGGGGTCCGGCAGGCTGTTGCCCGCGGGCACATCCATCAGCACGAAGGGATAGAGATAGACCTCGATCCCCCGCGCCTTGAGGTCCTTGATGGCCGCCATCACACTGGCATCGGAGGGCGTTCCGCCATAGGCCGGCCCGCCGCCGCTCTGGCTCACCACCCGCGCCGCGCCGCGTCCGATACCGCAAACCTTCCACGGCCGGCTTTCATCGGTGCGCACTGATACCTCGACGCCCGGCGCGATGCGGCAATGCCCCGCCCGCAGATCCGTGCCGAACCACGCGACGACCAGCCCCACCCGTTCCAGGTTCGGGCAAAGCGCCAAAAGCTCGTCGATCGACGCCTCCCAGTCGGTGGCCGCGACGAGCGTGTTGCGGTTGATGTTGCGCCCCTTGCCCTTGCCGAGTTTCTCCGTCACCAGCCACGGATCGTAGCCGTGCTCGCTCGAGCCCGGAATGATCGTCACCGCCCGCACCTTCTCCTCCAGCGACCCGACCGGCTTCAGCACCTCGAATTGCAGCACGGGAATGCGGTTGCCGAACGTATCGAGCGGCAACCGCTCGAAGACGACATAGGCGAGCCCGCGATAGGCCGGCGTGTTGCCCGCCCCCTGCTTCGCCTCGATCAGTGGATCGGGCGCCTGTGTCGCCGTCCCGCGATGCAGCCGCATCGCCACCCCGGTCAGGTCAAGCTCGCGCCCATCCGCCCACACACGCCGGATGCCGGCGATCGGCCCCTCGCAGACCCCCACCGCGAAATTCGCAAAGTAGCGAAATGTCTCGACACGCGGCCCGCTCGCCTTGCCGCCCGCACGTTCGACGGACACCTCCTCCTCGAACCGCGTCGCCCAGATCAGTGTGCCGCCAAGCCGCGCGGTGCCATAGACGCGGCTCATCGCCGTGCCCTCGTCCGCGCCCGGAATACGCCCGTCGCCGAGCCGTGCACCGGAAATCTTGCTGGCACCGTTCAGCAGCGAGCGATCGACCACCGAACCGGCAAGCGCGCCCGCCGCACGCCCGAGGATCGCGCCGAACGGCCCGAACACGCTGCCGAGGGCCGCGCCGGCCGCCTGGAAAAGAAGTGTCGCCATGGATCAGATCCTCTCCGGGAAACGAAAAACGCCGGCAATACGCTGGCGCCAGCAGGGCACGAGCGGCGATTCGATTACGGCCGCCTGCTCATAGGCATGGATAAACCGTCCCTCCGGCGCCGCGATGCCGGCATGTTTCGCCGCCACCCCGGTCCGCCAGCGAAAGATGAGGAGGTCCCCCGGCCGAAGCGCTGCGACCGGCAAAGCCGGCCCGCAATGCCGCGCGGCCGCCAGAAGCAACCGCTCCTCACCCGCCCGCTCCGCCCAATCGGGCGCATAGGGTGCCGGCACCTCGGGCTCCGCACCATAAAGCTCGCGCCAGACGCCGCGGATCAGCCCCAGACAATCGCATCCGACGCCCTTCAGCGCGCCCTGATGCCGATACGGTGTGCCGATGAACCCGCGCGCGACGGCAACGACCCGCGCGCCAATCGGCCCCTCATCCGGCCTGCCGGCCGCCTTCTCCCCGCAAGCGGAGAGAAGGGAAGATGCGGCCGGCCCTTGCCCCATTACACCGTTCGAATAGGAAGAAGCCTCGCCACATGTCCCTTCTCCCCGTTCACGGGGAGAAGGTGGCCGGCAGGCCGGATGAGGGGCATCCGCCAGACGCTCAGTCATAGAGCGGCCTCCCGTCATGCACGGTGTCGCCATCGGCATAGCCATAGGTGAAATCGCTGCCCGGCATGTGTGGAAACCCGCGAAAATTCAGCTGGTTGGCAAACTTCGCCTTGCAGGTCGAAAACCGCTTGTCGCAGCCCGCCGTCACCTGCAACGCGTCACCCACGGCAAGCCCGGCCGGCACCGGCAGCCAGAGCAGCAGCGCATCCGCACCATCAACCTTGCGATGGTTTTCGACATCAGCCGAAAGCCCCGCCGCCGCCCCGCTTGCCACCGTCAGCACGCCGTAGCGGAAAAACCGCTCGGCAAATCCCGAGAGGCCACCGACCTTCAGCCGCATCTCGTCGAGCACCGCCAGCACCGTCGCCGTGGCCCGATAGGCCGGCGCGGTGGCATCGACGCCACAACGCGCGTCCCCGAACACAGCATCGCAACGGTGCCCGTAGATGCGCCCGCGCACCTGATCGAGCCCATGCGTCAGCCGCCGCAGTTCGGCGCGAAACAGCCCGCCCTCACGCCGGACCTCGCCGAGCTCCGCCGTGCGCAACAACAGCCGTTCGGAAGGGTCCTGCCAATTGACCGTGAAAACCTCGACCTTTGCCCCGTCATACCGCCCGGCCGCAAGGTCGGCCTCACCGATCGCGTCGGCGGAAAAGCCGCCCGAGACCTCGCCGCTCTCGGCGGCAAGGCCGTTGCCGTCCTCCGCCTCGCTCGCCTCGAAACCGCTCGCCGCCACATAGTCCGTGCCACCGAAGGAGAGACTGCGGTCATGATCGGTAAAGCCCAGCACGACCCCGTCGCGCCGTGTCACGCGCCAGGCATGGCAGAGCGTCGTCGCCCCGCCGTCGAGATGGGCCTGAAGTCCCGCCGGGATCGTCCTCATGGCTTGATCTCCACCAGGGGAATGGAGGGGATGCGCCCGGCGTTGAACTGCGCCAGGTCGATATCGATGCGGTCGGTATCGAACCGCACCGGCACGTCGAATTCGAACCCTGCGCGAATGGTGCCGGAGGCCGGGATCTTGCCCGGCTTGAAGGTCACGATGCCTGTCGCCGCATCCACCGTATAGTCGGCCGCCGGCACCGCACTCCCCGCAACCGAAACAATCACCGACCCGGCCACCGGCTTTTCGATCGCGCGCACCGTCGCGCCGCCCGCATCCGCATAGCGCTTCACCAGCTGGAACGCCGCCGTCACGCCATCGCCCGTGCCGATCTGCTGATCGCCCGCCGCCGGCAAGGCACCCGGCACACCGGAGCGGTGATCGACGGGATCGCGAAAGCGGAACCCGTAAAACTGCCCCGCCCGCGCCTCGAAGAAGGCCAGCACCGCATAGAGATCGTCGATCGAGCGCACGCCCGATCCGGCATCGTAGCGGCGCCGTGCATCCTGCCAGCGCCGGTTGCGGTTTTCCCGCCCGTTGGACAGGCTGACGATATCCGTGCGCCGCACCGGTCCGCCGCTGGTGCCGAGCGCCACGCGCAGCGGAAACCGCACCTCGTGAAATCCTGCCATCTCAGTCTCCGATGTAAAAACGGGGCGTCACAGGCTGCGCTGTCCACGCCCCACGGCGCGCGTCAGCATGGCCGCGATCTGCCCCTCGGATTTGCGAAAACTCGTCGCGTCCTGCGCCGTCACGTTGAAGACGATGCGTGCACCTGCACTGCCGCCGCCCTCGCTCGCCACGCCGAGCGCTCCGTCCGGCCCGCGTTTCAGCGGCAGGATCGCCTCCGCCCCCGCCTCGCCCATCAGGCCAAGCCCGCCGCCACTGCCGCCGCCGAAATAGGTCGGCGCCGCCACGACACCGCCCTTGGCAAAGGGCGTCACCCCGCCGAGCAGCGAGGAAACACCGGAAGACAGCATGCCCTCCAGAGGCTTCAGCCCGACGGAGAGCGCGATATCGCTCATCCGCCGCGCAAGCCCGGTCAGCACACCCTCCAGCCCTTTGCCATCGACGACCGCGCCCCTCAGCGCACCCGTCAGCGCCGAGCCGAAGGAGCGCGAACGCGCCTCCAAGTCGTCGAAGATGGTGGAAAGCTGCTCGGCGGTCTGCTTGGTGCCATCGAGCGACCTATTGTCCGTCTCAGCCATGGTTCACTCCTTCTCGTCGGGAAAGGCCAGCATCAGGGCCGTCAGGTCAGCCCGCTGGGTCGCGATCGGTGTCGGGCGCAGCAGGCCGAGCGCATAGGCCAGCTCGCGCGGCGTCATCGCCCAGAAATCGCGCGTAGAAAGCCGCATCCGGCAGAGCCCGGCATGAAGCACCGCCTCCCAGGGGAAGGCGGCGGCTTCCGCACTCAAGCCGAATGCGGCACCGGAGGGTTTGCCGCCTCTCCCTCCGACTCGAAGGTCGCCTGCAAGAGTTGAGCGGTGATGCGCGCAAAGCCGGCAAGCCCATCGGCCACCGCCATGCCCGCCACGTCCTCGTCGCTGAACAGGTTGCCCGCGCCGCGCAGCCCCGCGCCGATGATGCGGATGAGGTCTTCCGCCTTCAGCCGGCCCGAGGAGAAGCGCTCTGCGAGCCCCGCCATGCTGTCGACGGCAAAAGCCGTCTCCAGTTCGGCAAGCGCCCCCAGCGTCAGGCACAGCACGCGCCGCTCGCCGTCGAGAAAAGCCT
>CBFGOD010000071.1:0-13109 GCA_965650295.1 uncultured Shinella sp.
ACGCGCCGATCTATATCCACGGCTCACTTGCCCGCTTGTGCGACTACTATGTCAGCCGCGGCATCGATCTCGGCGACCTGCGCCCGGCCACCACCGAAAAGAGCAGTCCCGCCGATTTCCGCGGCGCCGTCGTCGTCGGCCCGCCCTCGGCCTTCGCCGATCGCTGGGCGCGCCGCTTCAACGAACCGCTCATCGCTTTTGCCTCCGGCTGGATGATGGTGCGCCAGCGCGCCAAGCAGGGCGGCGTGGAGTTGCCGCTCGTCATCTCCGACCATTGCGACTGGCCGGAACTCACGGAGACGATCCGCGACCTCGCTCCCCAGGAGGTCTGGGTAACCCACGGCCGCGAGGAAGCCCTCGTGCGCTGGTGCGAACTCTCCGGCGTGCCAGCCAAGCCGCTGCATCTGGTTGGCTATGAGGATGAGGGGGATTGATGGTGGCGGGTTTCTGGCGAAGCGGATGCGGCGCACCCCCCTCTGCCCTGCCGGGCATCTCCCCCACAAGGGGGGAGATTGAAGCGAGGAAAGGTCCCGCCAAACGCAAAGGGTGCCGATGGAGAGATGCCCGTGCTTCCATCCAATCTCCCCCCTTGTGGGGGAGATGCCCGGCAGGGCAGAGGGGGGTAAGGCGCAGCCTCATCATCAAGAGGTCCCCCATGTCCTTTGATCCCAAGTCGCTCGCTCAATCCTGGCCGCTGCCCACCAATTCCCGTCCGATCGTCACCTTCGGTGCCGGTTCGATCGTCGGCGACGCGCATTATCCGGCTTATCGAAAGGGAGGGTTTCCGATCGCCGGGGTCTATGATCCCGACCATGACAAGGCCAAGGCATTGGCCGAAACATGGGGCGTCGCGGCCTATCGCACGGTGGAGGAAGCGGCCTCCGTTGAAGGCGCGATCTTCGATCTTGCCACCCCGCCGGCGGCCCATGCCAAGGTGCTCGCGGCTCTGCCGGACGGTGCGGCGGCTTTGATCCAGAAGCCGATGGGCTCCGATCTTGCGGCGGCGACGGAAATCCTGCGCATCTGCCGCGACAAGAAGCTGAAGGCGGCCGTCAATTTCCAGCTCCGCTTCGCACCGATGCTGCTGGCATTGAAGGACGCGATCGCCAAGGGGTTGCTGGGCGAGGTCGTCGATTTCGACGTCTATCTGGCGCTCGATACGCCGTGGGAACTGTGGTCCTTCCTCGAAGGCCTGCCGCGCATCGAGATCGCCATGCACTCGATTCACTATCTCGACGCCATTCGCCAGATCCTGGGTGATCCGCAGGGTGTACACGCAAAGTCGATCGGTCATCCGAACCACAAGATGGCGCAGACGCGCACCACCGCGATCCTCGACTATGGCGAGCGGGTGCGCTGCGCGCTGTCGATCAACCACGACCACAAATTCGGCCGCCGGCATCAGGCCTGCGAGTTTCGCGTTTCGGGTACCGAGGGTGCGGCCTATCTCCAGCTTGGCGTCAATCTCGATTATCCGCGCGGCGAGCCGGATATTCTGGAAATCTATCCGAAGGGCGGCGATGGCTGGGTGGCGGTGCCGCTTCAGGGCACATGGTTCCCCGATGCCTTCGTCGGCCGCATGGCCAATCTTCAGCGTTTCGTTTCAGGCGAAGACGCCGAGCTCGTCTCTTCGGTCGAGGATGCCTGGATGACCATGGCGCTCGTCGAGGCCGCTTATGCCTCCAGTGCTGCCCCCGCCACACCGCTTGCCACGCGACCCTGAACAGGAATAGCAGATGGAACAGGTCAAATATTTCGAGGACTACGCGATCGGCGAGGGGCGCAAAACGAGCGGGCGCACGATCACCGAGACGGATTTCGTGGTGCATGCCGGCCATACCGGCGATTTCTTCCCGCATCACATGGATGCCGAGTTCATGAAGACACAGCCGTTCGGCCAGCGCATCGCGCACGGCACCATGGTCTTCTCCATTGGAGTCGGCCTGACGGCGAGCGTCATCAATCCGGTCGCCTTTTCCTACGGCTATGACAGGATGCGTTTTGTCAGACCCGTCTTCATCGGCGATACGATTCACACCCGCGTGACGATATCGGCCAAGGAAGACGATCCGAAACGCGCCGGCTCCGGCCGCGTCATCGAGCGCACCGAGGTCATCAACCAGAAGGGCGAGGTCGTCCTCGCCGCCGACCATATCTATGTCGTCGAGCGCCGCCCGAGCGCCTGACGCCCTACGCAAGGAGAAACCATGAGCCTTTCCCTCGAAAACAAGCGTGTCCTCCTCACTGCCGCCGGCCAGGGGATCGGCCGGGCGAGCGCACTCGCCTTCGCGCGCGCCGGCGCCAAGGTCATCGCGACCGACATCAACGCCGAAGCGCTGAAGAGCCTCGCGACCGAGGCCAATATCGAGACCTACGTGCTTGACGTGCTCGATGCGGGCGCCGTCAACCGCGTCGTCGCCGCGACCGGCCCGTTCGATGTTCTCTTCAACTGCGCCGGCTTCGTGCATGCAGGCTCGATCCTCGACATGCCGGACAAGGATCTCGACTTCGCCTTCGATCTCAATGTCCGCGCCATGGTGCGTATGATCCGCGCCGTGCTGCCGGCGATGCTGGAGAAGAAGGACGGCGCGATCATCAACATGGCCTCCGTCGCCTCCAGCATGAAGGGCGTGCCGAACCGCGCTGCCTACACCATCACCAAGGCCGCCGTTGTCGGCCTCACCAAGTCGGTCGCCGCCGACTATGTCGCCCAGGGCATCCGTTGCAACGCAATCTGCCCCGGCACGGTGGAAAGCCCTTCGCTGCAGGACCGCCTGCGCGCGCAGGGCGATTTCGAGGCCGCGCGCGCCGCCTTCATCGCCCGCCAGCCGATCGGCCGCATCGGCACGCCGGAAGAAATCGCCGACCTCGCCGTCTATCTCGCCGGCGCCACCTACACGACGGGCCAGGCCTACGCCATCGACGGCGGCTGGACCATCTGACCGATCAACGGCCGTCGGCAGGACGCCGACGGCCAATCCGACCATTTCCAAGGGCCGCTCCCATGACCAAGATCACCAGCCTCCGCTCCATCGACCTGCGCTTTCCCACCTCGCAGAGCCTCGACGGCTCGGATGCCATGAACCCCGATCCGGATTATTCGGCCGCCTATGTCGTGCTCGGCACGGACGAAGCGGGGCTGGAAGGCCACGGCCTGACCTTCACCATCGGCCGCGGCAACGAGATCTGCTGCGCGGCGATCGATGCGATGAAGCATCTCGTCGTCGGCCTCGATCTCGACTGGGTGCGCGAAAATCCCGGCCGTTTCTGGCGCCATGTGACGAGTGACAGCCAGCTGCGCTGGATCGGCCCGGACAAGGGTGCGATGCACCTGGCGACGGGTGCGGTGGTCAATGCGGTCTGGGACCTGCTCGCCAAGCAGGCCGGCAAGCCGGTCTGGCGCCTCGTCGCGGAGATGAGCGCGGAGGAAATCCTCGATATTGTCGACTTCCGCTACCTCACGGACGCGCTGGCGCCGGACGAGGCGCTGGCCATCCTGAAGAAGGCTGAGATCGGCAAGGCAGAGCGTATCGCGACGCTCGAAAACGAAGGCTACGCCTGCTACACGACCTCGGCCGGCTGGCTCGGCTATGACGACGAGAAGCTGCGCCGTCTCTGCCAGGAGGCCGTCGATCAGGGTTTCACGCATATCAAGATGAAGGTCGGCCGCGACCTTGAGGACGACAAGCGGCGCCTGCGCATTGCCCGCGAGGTGATCGGCGACGACCGCACCATGATGATCGACGCCAACCAGATCTGGGAGGTCGGCCAGGCGATCGACTGGGTGAAGGAATTGCAGCCCTACAAGCCGTTCTTCATCGAGGAGCCGACGAGCCCCGATGATATCGCCGGCCATAAGGCGATCCGCGACGCGATCCGTCCCGTGAAGGTGGCAACCGGCGAAATGTGCCAGAACCGCATCGTCTTCAAGCAGATGATCGCCGGCGGCGCGATTGACATCGTGCAGATCGATTCCTGCCGCATGGGTGGTCTGAACGAGGTGCTGGCCGTGCTGCTGATGGCCGCGAAATACGGCCTGCCGGTCTGGCCGCATGCCGGCGGCGTCGGGCTCTGCGAATATGTCCAGCATCTCTCGATGATCGACTATATTGCCGTGTCGGGCACCAAGGATGGTCGCGTGATCGAGTATGTCGACCATCTGCACGAGCACTTCCTCGATCCCTGCCGCATCGAGAACGCCGCCTATATGCCGCCGTCGCTGCCGGGCTTCTCCATCGAGATGAAGCCGGAGTCGATTGCGACCTATACGTTCCGGCCGTAACGCGGTCGGCACCTCTCAGGTCGGGAACTGCCGGTAACATTCCTCGGCGATCTGCTGGAGCAGGTCGCGGGGGATGTCGCCGGTCACGGCATAACCGAGCGCGCCGTCGATCCAGTAGAAGGTTTCGACATTCTCCGCCGAGGCGAAGCGGAAGCTGGTCTCGCGGTTGTCGTCGTTGCGCCCCACCAGCACGGTGATGCGCTGGCCGGTCTCGTTTTCGTACATGAACATCGCGCCCGGCTTGTCCGCGACCGGCAGGAGGCGGCCGCCGACGAGCTTGAAGCCGAGCGTCTGGAGGTTCGGCACCTTCATGTCATCGATGGCGAGGCGTTTTCCCAGCCACGTTGCCAGATGTGCTTCCTGATCCGCGAAGACTTCGACGGGATGGCGTACTTCGCTTGCATAGATCAGATAGGCGTTGCGCGCTTCCTGCGGCAGTGCCTCGATCGCCGTCTGCGTCGTGGGTTTCCCGAAAAGCACAGGCCCGAAATGACCGGCAAGGCCGCCGAGCGCGAAGACCAGCACGGCGGCCGCCGCCATCGTAAGGCGGCGCGGCGGGCTTGCGGTGCTCGCACCTGCGACGAGCTGGAGATCGGACGGCCGGGTGGTGGCATAGCCGGCAAAGGCACTGCGCAGCCCATCGTTCTGCGCCTGCCAGTCGGCGACCATGCGCGCGGTTTCCGGGTGTTCGGCGAGATGGGCTTCCACGCGCCGGCGCGCGGCCTCATCGAGCAGGCCGTCGGCATAGGCGTGCAGGTCGGCTTTGGCAACGGGATGCGTCTCGCTCATTTCGGGCTCCGCAAGTGAATCACGTTTTCCTCCTGCAGCTTTTGCCGCAGCATCTGGCGCGCGCGCGACAGGCGCGACATGACGGTGCCGAGCGGGATGTCCATGATATCGGCGACCTCCTGATAGGAATGCCCTTCCACCGCCACCAGCATCAACACCGCCCGCGCATCGTTGGGCAGGTCTTCCAGCGCCCGCACCAGCCGGTTGCGCTCCAGCGGATCGGCGGGAAGCGTGTTCGACGCGATACCCTCCGCTTCTTCGATGCCGACGGAGGGGCGGCGGGCGACGGCGCGGCGCGCGTTGAGATGAAGATTGGTCATGATGCGATAGGCCCAGGCGCGGATATTCGCGCCGCGCCATTGCGCGCGATTGACGAGCGCCTTCTCGACGCAATCCTGCAGCAGGTCCTCGCTCTCGGCATCCGAGCGCGTCAGGCTGCGCGAATAGCGCCGGAGCTGCGGGAGAAGCGCCAGAATCTGGGCGTCGAAGGACAGCGGCGGGGAGGCGATGCCCTCCCGCCTGCCATCGTCAGTCTTCTGCGGCTGGTCAGGGCTTGGCGACATTCCAGACGCCGTTCACGCCGTCGCCGGTCGCATCGCCTTCCTTCATGTCCTTGACCCAATAATAGAGCGGCATGCCATCCTTGGCCCATTGTTTGGCGCCATCCTTGCGGGTGACGAGCGAGTATGCGCCTTCCGCCTTCGCATCGGAAGCGGCGATGGCCGGCGGCCAGTTGGCGGCGCATTTATCGTAGCAGTAGGATTCGCCCTTTTCGTCCTTCTTGAACGTATAGAGCGTCATGCCCTTGTCGCCGGCGAGAACCTCGCCCTTGTCGGTCTTGACCGTCTTGAAGGGTTCGGCGGCAAAAGCGCTACCGGCGAAAGCGGCAACGGCGAATGGCAAAAGGATCAGCAACTTCATGGTCGTCTCCCATCGTTACGGCGACTTTTTCCGTGCCGCCAATGTCAAGACACCGGCCCTCCAGGGATTATTCCATCATCCTTCGAAAAAATATGAGGGCAGGGGTCTTTATCTTTTCCTTATGCCGCCAGCCCGCCTTCCCAATCGAAACCTGACCTGTGCCGCGCCTAGTCTGTCCTCCGCATAAACAGGAGAACGGACATGTCCGATTTCATATTTCTCGCGCTCGGCTGCGGCACCTTCCTCGTCTTTGCCGCCTATGCCCGCGCGCTCGACCGGCTGTGAGGGAGACGATGATGCTCGAACCGCTTTTCGGTCTTCTCGTCGCCGTAGCACTTGGCGTCTATCTCGTGGTCACGCTGCTGCGACCCGAACGCTTCTGAGTTCCAGGAGAACCCCATGACCATGATCGGGTGGCTGCAGATAGCCCTCTTCTTCCTCGTGGTGCTCGTCACCATCAAGCCGCTCGGCCTCTATATGGCCCGCGTCTTCGCCGGCGAGCGCACCGC
Organism: uncultured Shinella sp.; assembly: GCA_965650295.1. Taxonomy (GTDB): domain Bacteria; phylum Pseudomonadota; class Alphaproteobacteria; order Rhizobiales; family Rhizobiaceae; genus Shinella. Next base: position 6,502 of record CBFGOD010000071.1, read on the forward strand.
GCTGTCGCCGGTGCTCGGGCGCCTCGAGGCCGACCTCTACCGCATCTCCGGCATCTCGCCGGGCAAGGAGCAGGGCTGGTTGGCCTATACGCTCTCGATGCTTGCCTTTTCCATCGCCGGCTTCGTCGCGCTCTACGCGATCCTGCGCCTGCAAGCCTATCTGCCGCTCAACCCGCAGGGTTTTGCCGGCATGGCGCCGGACCTCGCCTTCAACACGGCGGTCTCCTTCGTCACCAACACCAACTGGCAGAACTATGGCGGGGAAACGACGCTCAGCCATTTCAGCCAGATGGCCGGCCTGACAGTGCAGAATTTCCTCTCCGCCGCCACCGGCATGGCGCTCGCCATCGCGCTGACGCGGGCGCTTGCCCGGTCGAAGACCGCGACGCTCGGCAATTTCTGGGTCGATATGACAAGGGCGACACTCTACGTGCTGCTGCCGATGGCCGTGATCGTCGCGCTCGCCTTCGTCGCCATGGGCCTGCCGCAGACGCTGGACGCCTCCGTCACGGCAACGACGCTGGAGGGGGCAAGCCAGACCCTCTCGCTCGGCCCGGTCGCCAGCCAGGAGGCGATCAAGCAGCTCGGTACCAATGGTGGCGGCTTCTTCAACGTCAATGCCGCGCACCCGTTCGAAAACCCGACGGCTTTCGCCAATTATCTCAACATATTCGCCATGTTGTCGATCTCGGCCGCGCTCGTCTATACGTTCGGCGAACTCGTCGGCAACCGCCGGCAGGGCTGGGCGATCATCAGCGCCATGGCCGTCCTGCTGATAGCGGGTGTCGCCGTGATCTACTGGGCGGAGGCCGCCGGCAATCCGATCCTGACAGCTGTCGGCGTCGATCCGGCACTCGGCAACATGGAGGGCAAGGAGGTCCGTTTTGGCCAGGCGATGACCGCGCTTTATGCCGCCGTCACGACCGGTCTTTCGGATGGCGGCGTCAACGGCATGCACGGCTCCTTCACCGGGCTTGGCGGTCTCGTGCCGATGTTCCTGATGCAGCTCGGCGAAGTGCTGCCGGGCGGTGTCGGCTCCGGCCTCTACGGCATGCTGGTCTTCGCGCTGCTCTCCGTCTTCGTGTCCGGGCTGATGGTCGGCCGCACGCCGGAATTCCTCGGCAAGAAGATCGAGGGCCGCGAGATGAAATATGCCATGCTCGCCGTGCTCGTGCTGCCGCTCGCCATTCTCGGTTTTACTGCGATTTCCGCCTTGTTGCCCTTCGCCGTCGCCAGCATCGGTACGGCGGGTCCGCACGGCCTGTCGGAGATCCTCTATGCCTATACCTCGGCGGCTGCCAACAACGGCTCGGCCTTCGGCGGGCTGACGGGCAATACCGTCTGGTACAACACGACGCTCGGCATCGCCATGCTGCTCGGCCGCTTCGCCTATGTCGTGCCGGTCATGGCGATCGCGGGATCACTTGCCGTCAAGGTGAAAGCCCCGCCATCCTCCGGCACCTTCCCGACGGACGGTCCGCTCTTTGTCGGCCTGCTCATCGGCATCATCCTCATCCTCGGCGGCCTGCAATTCTTCCCGGCCCTCGCCCTCGGTCCCATCGTCGAGCACTTCGCCATGCTCGCCGGCCAGACCTTCTAAGGATATTTCCATGTCAAAGGACCATCACGCCGTAAGCCTGCTCGATCCGGCTATCCTGCTGCCCGCCGCCCGCGACGCCTTCGTCAAGCTCGATCCGCGCCACCTCGTGCGCAATCCGGTGATCTTCGTCACCGAAGCCGTCGCCGCCGTCGTCACCGTGCTCTTCCTGCGCGACCTCTTCACGGGCAGTGCCGAGGCCGGCTTTTCCGGCCAGATCGCCGCCTGGCTCTGGTTCACCGTGCTTTTCGCGACCTTCGCGGAGGCCGTCGCCGAGGGGCGCGGCCGCGCGCAGGCCGATAGCCTGAAGCGCACCAAATCCGAACTCGTCGCCCGCCGGCTCACCGCTTCGGGCACGATAGAAACCATCGCCGCGCCAAACCTCGTTGTCGGCGATATCGTGCTCGTCGCGGCCGGCGAGCTCATTCCGGGCGACGGCGAGGTGATCGAGGGCGTCGCCTCGGTCAACGAAAGCGCCATTACCGGCGAATCCGCGCCCGTCATCCGCGAATCCGGCGGCGACCGTTCGGCCGTAACTGGCGGCACGCAAGTGCTGTCAGACGAGATCAAGGTGAAGATCACCGTCGCGCCCGGCTCCTCCTTCGTCGACCGCATGATCGCGCTCATCGAGGGCGCGCAGCGCCAGAAGACGCCGAACGAGATCGCGCTGTCGATCCTCCTGTCCGGCCTCACGCTGATCTTCCTCTTCGTCTGCGTCGCCATCTGGGGCCTTGCCGGCTATTCCGGCACGGTGCTGACGGTGACGGTGCTGGCGGCGCTGCTCGTCACGCTCATCCCGACCACCATCGGCGGCCTGCTCTCGGCCATCGGTATTGCCGGCATGGACCGCCTCGTGCGCTTCAACGTCATCGCCACCTCCGGCCGCGCCGTGGAGGCTGCCGGCGACGTCGATACGCTGCTGCTCGACAAGACCGGTACGATCACCTTCGGCAACCGCATGGCGAGCGATTTTCTGGCCGCACCCGACGTGGCGCAGAAGGAACTCGCCGAGGCGGCGCTGATCGCGAGCCTCTCCGACGAGACGCCGGAGGGCCGTTCCGTGGTGGCGCTCGCCACAGGCGAATTCGGTGTGGTTCAGCCGGAAGCCCGTTTCGACGCCGTCATCGAGTTCACCGCCGAAACCCGTCTGTCCGGCGTTGACATCGGCGGGCGACAGCTGCGCAAGGGTGCGGTCGATGCGGTATTGCGCTTTGCCGGCGTGGCCGAAAGTGATGCGCCGGACGAATTCCGCCGGGCCGTCGAGATGGTCGCTCGCAGCGGCGGCACGCCGCTCGCCGTCGCCGATGGCCCGCGCCTGCTCGGCGTCATCCATCTCAAGGACGTGGTGAAGCCCGGCATCAAGGACCGTTTCGCGGCGCTGCGTGCCATGGGCATCCGCACCGTCATGGTGACGGGCGACAACCCCGTCACCGCCGCGGCCATCGCCTCGGAAGCCGGCGTCGACGATTTCCTCGCCCAGGCCACGCCCGAGGACAAGCTCGCCTATATCAGGCGCGAGCAGCAGGGCGGCCGGCTGATTGCCATGTGCGGTGACGGCACCAATGATGCGCCCGCACTTGCCCAGGCCGATGTCGGCGTCGCCATGCAGACCGGCACGCAGGCGGCCCGCGAGGCGGCCAATATGGTGGACCTCGATTCCAGCCCGACGAAGCTCATCGAGATCGTCGAGATCGGTAAGCAGCTCCTCATGACGCGCGGTTCGCTCACGACCTTCTCGATCGCCAACGACGTCGCGAAGTATTTCGCGATCATCCCGGCGCTGTTCGTCGCGACCTATCCGGCGCTCGCCGCGCTCAACGTCATGAACCTCGCCTCGCCGCAATCAGCCATCCTCTCGGCCGTCATCTTCAATGCGCTGATCATCGTGGCGCTGATCCCGCTGGCGCTGCGCGGTGTTGCCTATCGTCCGGCGCCCGCCGCCGCCCTGCTGCGCCGCAACCTCCTCGTCTATGGCCTCGGCGGCCTGATCCTGCCTTTTGCAGGCATCAAGGCTATCGACCTTGCCGTCAGCGCCCTACATCTGGTGTAACCATGCTGAACCATCTTCGCCCCGCCATCACCCTTGTTCTCGCTTTGACCGCGCTGCTCGGGCTCGGTTATCCGCTCGCTGTGACCGGCGTCGCGCAGGCCGTGATGCCCTCTGCCGCCAACGGCTCGCTGATCGAACGGAACGGCGCCGTCATCGGCTCCGACCTGATCGGCCAGGCCTTCACGACGGACCGGTATTTCTGGCCGCGCCCCTCCGCGACCGGCCCGGATGCCTACAATGCCGCGGCCTCCTCCGGTTCGAACCTCGGTACGACCTCGGTGAAACTGAGGGACCGTGTTGCGGCCGATGTCGAAAGGCTCAAGGCGGCGGGCCTCGCAACGCCCGTGCCGGCCGATGCCGTGACGACGTCCGGCTCGGGCCTCGACCCGCATATTTCCCCGGCTTTCGCCCGCGCGCAGATCGCGCGTGTTGCAAAGGCACGAGGACTTTCGGAAACGGAGATAGCGAACCTTGTCGAAAGTCGTATAGAAAGTCGTCTTTTCGGAGTCATCGGCGAGCCGCGGGTGAACGTACTGCAGCTGAACCTCGCGCTCGATGCGCGCGGACCTTGAGAGTGAGAATGACGGAAAACGAGCGAGACGACAGTCTGAGGCCCGATCCCGATGCGTTGCTTGCCCTGGCGGAGAAAGACCGCCGGGGCAAGCTGACCGTTTTTCTGGGGGCTGCTCCCGGGGTCGGCAAGACCTATGCGATGCTGACGCGCGCGGGTCGGCTGAAGGCCGAGGGCGTGGATGTCGTCGTCGGTCTCGTGGAAACCCATGGGCGCGGCGAGACCGCTGCCCTGGTCGCGGGTCTCGAAGTGCTGCCGCGCGCCCGCATTGAGCATCGCGGCAAGATGCTCGAAGAATTCGACCTCGACGGCGCGCTCGCCCGGCGTCCCAAGATCGTGCTGGTCGACGAGCTTGCCCATTCCAATCCTGAGGGAAGCCGCCATCCCAAGCGCTACCAGGATATCGAGGAGCTGATCGCCGCCGGCATCGATGTCTGGACCGCGCTCAACATCCAGCATCTCGAAAGCCTGTCCGACGTCGTGGCGCAGATAACAGGCGTGACGGTGCGCGAACGGGTGCCGGACGTGGTGCTGAAAAAAGCCGACGAGGTCCTTTTGGTCGACTTGCCGCCGACGGAACTGATCGAGCGGCTGAAGGAGGGCAAGGTCTATCTGCCCGAAAGCGCCAGCCGCGCCGTCGACCGTTTCTTCCGCCTCGGCAACCTGACCGCGCTGCGCGAGTTGGCGCTGCGCCGCACCGCCGACCGCGTCGATGAGCAGGTGGTCGATTATCTCAAGCAGAATGCCATCGAAGGCCCGTGGGCCAGCGGCGAGCGGCTGCTGGTCTGCGTCGGGCCGGATGATCTCTCGGAAAAGGTCGTGCGCGTTGCAAGCCGCCTTGCCTCGGGTCTCAACGCGCCCTGGATCGTCGTTTCCATCGACCGCGCGGACCGGGAGGTCGAGACGACCGAGCGCCTGCAGCGTATGGAAGCACTCTTCCGGCTTGCCGAGCAGCTCGGTGCGGAGACGCGCCGGGTGGTCGGCAACGACTTCGTCGAGGAGATCCTGAAGCTCGCCCGCCGCGAGCACGCGACGCAGATCGTCATCGGCGCAAGGCGCAATCGCGGCTGGCGGAAATTCCTGTTGCCGTCGTTGCCGGACGCCTTATCACGCAAGGCCGCCGGCCTCGGCGTCTATTTCGTGACGCCCGACAAGACGGAAAAACCGCCGGCACCGGCCCGCTTCACGCTGCCGGGCATCGCGTCCTACAAGCAGTCGGTGCTGATTGCCGTGGCGCTCAGCGCGGCCACGGCCGCCGTCGGCAAGCTCGTCTATGTCTTCGCCGAACTGCCGAACATCTCGCTGCTCTTCCTGCTCGCCGTTCTCGGTGCCGCGGTGCTTGGCGGCTATGTCTCGGCCTTCATCGCCGCGGTGCTGTCTGCGCTCGCCTACAATTTCCTTTTTATTGATCCACTGCACACCTTCACGATCACTGCGCCCCATGAAGTCTTCGCACTGATCGTCTTCCTGTCGGTGGCGATCATTGCTGGCGGCTTTGCGTCGCGCATCAAGGAGCAGGCGGAGGTTGCCCGCGTGCGCGCCACCGCCTTGCAGTCGCTCTATGAATTCTCGCGCAAGCTCTCGACGGCCGGCAAGGCGGATGATGCGATCTGGCTGGCGGTCTCCCATCTCCAGGCGAGCCTCAAGCGCAATATCGTGCTGCTCCTGCCCGACAAGAGCGACCTCAGAGTCGCCGCCGTCTGGCCGCCGGACACCGAACTCGACGTCACCGATTTCACCGCCGCGCGCTGGACGCGCGACAAGCAGGAGGTGGCGGGTGCAGGCACCGGCACGCTGCCGAACAGTCGCTTCGAGTTCCGCCCTCTGATGGGGCCGCATGGCCTCGTCGGCGTCTGCGGCATCCAGCAGAGCGAGGAGCAGCTTGGCCCCAATGCCGAGCGCGCGCTGTCGGCCATTCTCGACCAGACGGCGATTGCGCTCGACCGGGCACGGCTGTCGGAGGAAAGCCTGCAGCAGGCCGCGCGGCTGGAGGGCGAGCGTTACCGCGAGGCCTTGCTGTCCTCGATTTCGCATGACCTGCGCACACCGCTCGCCACCATCATGGGCGCCGTCACCAGCCTGCGCCAGCTTGGCGACAAGATGGAGCCGGAGAGCCGCGATGATCTGTTGGCCTCGATCGAGGAGGAGGGGGGCCGCATGAGCCGCTTCGTCTCCAACCTGCTCGATATGACTCGCATCGAGGCCGGCACGCTGAAGCCGAAAAGCGACTGGATCGATGTCTCCGACGTCATCCACGCCGCCGTCGAGCGGGCGCGCAAATATTTCCCGGGCACGGTGATCGAGACGGGCATCGCGCCCGACCTGCCGCTGGTCGAGGGGGACAATGTGCTGCTCGGCCAGGTGCTGTTCAACCTGCTCGACAATGCCGT
>CBFGOD010000072.1:0-13100 GCA_965650295.1 uncultured Shinella sp.
AAGCGGCTTTCCGGCCTGAACGGCAACCGCGGCGCGTACGTCCATCTTCGTCTCCCTATGCGGATTCTGTGTTGGGCGGACCATTGCAGAGCCGGCCCGACCCCTCAAGTGCGGTAAATGGAAAAAAGTCAGCCCTGATCTTTTTTGATCAATTTTGCCAGTTCCGTTTCGAGCGCTGCGATCGCCTTGCCCGTCTGGTCGTGCAGCTGGTGGATTTCTCTCAACTGGCGAAGCAGCGGATGCAAATGCTCGTCGCCCGAAGGATCGGCCGGCGCCTCGCCGATGCCGGCGATCAGCCAGGAGGGCGACACCGAAAGCACGCCGGCCAGCATGAACAGTCCCTTGGTATCCGGCTCGGCATGGTCGCGCTCCCAGCCGCTCACCGTTTCCTCGGGAAGCCCGAGCCGCGCGGCGAGATCGGCGAGTTCCAGACCGAGCGCATCGCGCGCGCGCCAGATGCGTCCGCCCAGCGTATCACCGTCGGCGCGGCCGGAGGGGAAGGGGATGGTGTTGCTCTCGCCGGGAAAGGTCATCGCGGCCTCCATTTCTTCTTGCCGGCGAGTCTACAGCCAAGACATCACCGCGGGCTACCTTAAATGCGCCGTACCGCGACGCCCGCGCATGACAGGAATTCCGGCATTGCCAGCCGGCGCAAAAGGGCTATGCAGGGGGCAAATGAAGGAGAATCCCGATGAATGCCACGGCAAACGCCACCAATAGCTCCGGCGGGAGCACGATGCAGGGTGTTGCGCTGATGGCCGTCGCCATGCTGCTTTTGCCCTGTATGGATGCGATCGCCAAATACATGGCGAATTTCGTCGGCATGTCGCCGGGCCAGGTGACGTTCTATCGCTTCTTTTTCCAGATCCTCTGCACGGTTCCCCTGATCTTTACCGCAGCGGGCGCGGAGATGATGCGGCCGAAACGCCCGTGGCTGAACCTTTTGCGCGGCGCGATCCACGGTGCGGCGAGCCTGCTGTTTTTCGCGGCCGTCAAATACATGCCGCTTGCCGATGTCTTCGCGATCTATTTCGTCGAGCCGTTCATTCTCACCGCCATGTCCGCCGCCTTTCTCGGCGATAAGGTCGGCTGGCGGCGCTGGCTTGCCATCATGGTCGGCTTCGGCGGCGCGCTCATCGTCATCCAGCCGAGCTTCATTCTCTTCGGCTGGACGGCGCTGCTGCCCGTCGCCTGCGCCTTCCTCTATTCCATCTATCTCTTCATGAACCGTGCGATCGGCGAGGCCGACTCGCCGCTCACCATGCAGACCATCGCCGGCTTCGGCGGGACGATCCTGATGGGTTTCGCGCTGTTTTTCGGAGACGCCGCCGGCATTGCCGATTTTGCGCCCTCGCTGCCGCCTTCGTTGTTTACGCTCGTCCTGCTTATCATCCTCGGCGCGCTCTCGGGGTATGCCCACATGCTGGTGGTGCGCGCCTTCCGCATGGCGCCGCTCTCGCTGCTCGCCCCGTTCCAGTATTTCGAGATCATTTCGGCGACCGTGCTCGGCTACGCCATCTTCGGCGACTTCCCGACGCCCTCGAAATGGCTCGGCATCGCCATCATCGTGGCGTCAGGCCTCTTCATCATCTGGCGCGAGCACAAGCTCCGCAAGCGCGCGACAAATGCGGCCTTCGACTAAAGTGCCTGAGGCGATTGGCGAATTGCAGCTGCGCTGCCGTTGAATGGCGGGTGGGTTTGTGGCTACAACTTCCCGGCAAGACTGCCGGGAGGAAAGTATGTTCAAGAAGATCCTGATTGCCAATCGCGGCGAGATCGCCTGCCGCGTCATCAAGACGGCACGCAGGATGGGCATCGCCACCGTCGCGGTCTATTCCGATGCCGACCGTGATGCCCTGCATGTCGAAATGGCCGACGAGGCGGTGCATATCGGCCCGGCGCCGGCAGCCGAAAGCTATCTCGTGGCGGAAAAGATCATCGCGGCCTGCAAGCAGACGGGCGCGGAAGCGGTGCATCCCGGCTACGGTTTTCTTTCCGAGCGCGCCAGTTTCTGCGAGGCGCTGGAGACGGAAGGCATCGTCTTCATCGGCCCCAAGCCGAAGGCGATCCGCGCCATGGGCGACAAGATCGAATCGAAGAAATTCGCCAATGCGGCACAGGTCTCCACAGTGCCCGGTTTCCTCGGCGTCATCGAGAACGCCGCGCATGCCGAGCGTATTGCCGGCGAGATCGGCTATCCCGTGATGATCAAGGCGTCGGCCGGCGGCGGAGGCAAGGGCATGCGCATCGCCTGGAACGAGAGCGAGGTGCGCGACGGTTTCGAACGCGCGCGCTCCGAAGCGAAAAGCTCGTTCGGAGATGACCGCGTCTTCATCGAGAAATATATCGTCGATCCGCGTCATATCGAAATCCAGGTGCTGGCCGATGCATATGGCACCGCGCTCTATCTCGGCGAGCGCGAATGCTCCATCCAGCGGCGAAACCAGAAGGTCGTGGAAGAGGCGCCGTCGCCTTTCCTCGACGCGGCAACGCGCCGCGCCATGGGCGAGCAGTCCGTGGCGCTGGCAAAGGCCGTGGATTACCAGAGCGCCGGCACGGTCGAATTCATCGTCGATCGCGACCGCAATTTCTATTTCCTCGAAATGAACACGCGTTTGCAGGTCGAGCATCCGGTGACGGAACTGGTGACGGGCATCGACCTCGTCGAACAGATGATCCGCGTCGCCGCCGGTGAAAAACTGCCGTTGTCGCAGGCTGAGATCAGGCTCAATGGTTGGGCGATCGAAAGCCGGCTCTATGCCGAGGATCCCTATCGCAACTTCCTGCCGTCCATCGGCCGGCTCACCCGCTATAGCCCGCCCGCAGAAGGTTCGGCCGGTACTGCCGTCGTGCGCAATGATACCGGCGTCTACGAGGGGGCCGAAATCTCGATGTACTACGATCCCATGGTCGCGAAACTCTGCACCTGGGCACCGACGCGACTTGAGGCGATCGACGCCATGAGCGATGCGCTGGATGGTTTCACCGTTGATGGCATCGAGCACAATGTGCCGTTCCTGGCCTCCCTCATGCGCCATCCGCGATGGCGGGAGGGGCGGCTTTCCACCGGCTTCATCGCGGAGGAATACCCGGATGGTTTTGCACCTGCCGCGCCGACGGCCGCGGAGGCCGGCGTGCTGGCCCGGGTCGCTCTTTCGGCTTACGGGATCGATGCGGCCCGTCGCGCCCATCATCGCGATCGCCTGCGGCCGGCAAAGGATCTGCGCCGGGACTGGGTGGTGAAGATCGGCGACGATTATCATGCGGTGACGACGGACGATGCCGTTGAGACGGACTGGCGGCCGGGTGAGGCGGTCTGGCGCGGCACGATCGGCGGGCGGCGCGTGACGGCGCAGCTCAGGCCGTTTCCGAACGGCATGCGCATCGACTGGCAGGGCCTTTCCGTGCGAACGCGCGTCTTCACGCCGCGCCACGCCGAGCTTGATGCGCTGATGCCGGTGAAGCTTCCGCCGGACACGTCGAAGATGCTGCTTTGCCCCATGCCGGGTCTCGTCGTTTCCATCGCGGTCGGCGAGGGACAGGAGGTGAAGGCCGGTGAGACGTTGGCCGTCGTCGAGGCGATGAAGATGGAAAACGTGCTGCGGGCCGAGCGCGATCTGACGGTCGGTTCCATCAAGGCGAAACCGGGTGAGAGCCTTGCGGTGGACGCGGTGATCATGGAATTCGCGTGAAGCCGGTTCTTAATATTTGTTAGGACATTGCCGTTAGCATCCCAAGTCCTGCCATGAAGGCCGGGGAGGACGGCATGTCGACATCCCTCTCGATGTTTCTGCTCGTGACGATCAATCTCGGTCTGATCTGGCTGTTGATCGCCGCGCCTGTCGGGCGCCGCACGCTCCAGCTTACCCGTGTCTTCAAGGCGCCGCCGAGCCGTATCGCCGCGCTCGTCAGCCCGCTCGGCGCGGAGGCGGACTGGCATCCGTCCATCGTCTCCAGCGAGCGGCTGTCTCCCGGCCGCGTCCGCCAGACGCTCTCCCACCCCGATCGTCACGGCATTCCCATCACGCGGACGCTGGAGGTGCGGGAAGCGGCGGATACGCAAGAGCTTGCCTGCGAGACGCGGGTGGTCGACGACAGCGCCCTCGATGCCTCCTTCTGGGGGCATTATGTCGAGCGGCGGTTCCTGCGCCCCGTGCCCGGCGGCACCGCGCTCACCGTCGAACAGACCGACCGCTACCGCGGCATCGCCTTCCTGCTTTTCCGCTACATCCAGCTGCGCCGGGAAATGAAGGCGCTGGACCATTGGTTGACGACGGGCAAGGGCGATATGGGCGGCGTGCTCGAGAGCCCGTGGACGCAGGCCGGTCTCGCCGTGCTTTCCACATTGCTGCTCTGGCCGTTCCTCGGCCTCGGTCCCCGCGGGCTTTTTCTGTCCACGATGCTGACTGTCGTCATCGTGCTGCACGAGCTCGGCCACATGGCCGCCTATCGCGCCTTCGGCCACCGGAGGGTGCGCATGATCTTCGTGCCGTTACTCGGTGGCATCGCGGTCGGCGGCAGGCCCTATAATTCCCATTTCGAGGTGGCGGTCTGCGCGCTGATGGGCGCCGGCATGTCGGCCTTCCTCGTGCCGCCGCTGATTGCGCTTTATGATGGCGGCGCGACGGGGCCGGGCCTGCTCGTCTTCATGCTGATTCTCGGCGCCTTCAATCTGCTGAATCTCCTGCCCATGCATCGTTTCGATGGCGGCCAGGTGCTGCGGCAGGTCTTTTCAACCCGCACCAGCCTGCTGATTGCGAGTTTCCTGGTGACGCTCTCGATCCTGTGGGTCGGCTGGCGCGTCGGCCTGCCGGCACAGATGCTGACCGCCGGTCTTGCCGTCTTCACCGTGCTGAGCCTTCTCGGCGCGGGCGGCGTCAAGCCTCGCAAGGCGCTCGATCCCATGACCGCGCCGCAGCGCCTTCTGGCCGGTTTCGGCCTTTACTCCGCGCTGGTTCTGCACGGCTATGCGATCATCTATGCCTGCGACAGGCTTTTGGGCTGACAGTCCGCATCCGACACCGTCGGGCCGAAGACGCGTTCGAACGAATCGCGGATGCGCATATCCACATCGCTCATCATGACCGGCAGGCCGAGATCGACGAGGCTCGTCACGCCGTAGCCGCGGATGCCGCAGGGCACGATGCCGGAAAAATGCTCGAGATCCGGATCGACGTTCAGCGAGAAGCCGTGAAAGCTCACCCAGCGGCGCAGGCGGATGCCGATCGCCGCGATCTTGTCCTCGGCCGGCGACCCGTCCGGCAGCACAGGCCGCTCCGGCCGACGCACCCACACGCCGACCCGGTCTTCACGCCGTTCGCCGCGCACATTCATGGAATCGAGCGCATCGATAACCACCGCTTCGAGGGCCGCCACGAAGGCGCGCACGTCCTGCCGGCGGCGTTTCAGGTCCAGCATGACATAGACGACCCGCTGGCCGGGGCCGTGATAGGTGTATTCGCCGCCGCGGCCTGTGGAAAACACCGGGAAGCGATCCGGTGAGACGAGGTCGGCGGCATCCGCACTCGTGCCGGCGGTATAAAGCGGCGGGTGTTCGACCAGCCAGACAAGCTCGTCGGCCTCTCCGTTGGCGATTGCCGCCGCCTCGTTTTCCATGGTTTCGACGGCTTCTTCATAGGAAACGAGGTCTTGCGCGATGCGCCAGCGCACCGCCGGTGAGCCTTCGACCGCGAGAAGGGATGTGGAGATGTCCTGACGCTGCATGATGGCCGTCCTTTCGGATTTCTTGTGCCAGATATAGGCGCGATCATGCAAGGATTTCAGGGGTTTCAGGGCATCAGTGCAGGGGCTGTTGAAATTGTTTCGCTTTCCGTCATTTTTCTTGTCGGTCGGCCTTGCACCCCCCAAATGCTTTTGCTACATGCACCTCCGTCGCCGCAAGGCAACGCCTACCACGATGCGGTCGTGGCGGAATTGGTAGACGCGCAGCGTTGAGGTCGCTGTGGGGCAACCCGTGGAAGTTCGAGTCTTCTCGACCGCACCAAAAAAGACCCGCCGAAAGGCGGGTCTTTTTGTTTCTGCACTTTCGCTCCTCTTAAGAAACGACCTCAACCCGCGCCTCCCGCGCCGCCGCGATGAAGGCGAGGCGGGCTCGGGCCGCACTCATTCGGCCCTCCAGCGCGCGGGCGCAGAAGGCGAGTGCCCGCTGATAGGCGCGGCCGTAGGTTACCGGCCACAGTTCGGCGAGAAGGTGCATGGCGCTGGCTACGTCGCGCACGAAGCGCGGGCGCGCGGAGCCCGGCAGCAGGATGCCCAAAGTCTTGTCCCAGGAAATGATTTTCATTGTTGTCGTCCCTTGCATTCGCGCTCAGAAATGCGGGACGAATCCGATTGTTCCGGCTTCACGGAGATTTTTTCGGCGATGATTCCGCTGTGTTCAGAAAGGCTTGCGCGAATCAGCCTTTGAGCTTGCCGTATTTCTTGACGATGCGCTCGCGCTTCAGCCGCGAGAGGCGGTCGATCCAGAAAATACCGTCGAGCTGGTCGATTTCGTGCTGCAGGCAGACGGCGAGCAGGCCGTCGGCTTCCTCCGTCTGCGCCGTGCCGTAAAGGTCCTGATAGCTGAGGCGAATGCGGGCAGGGCGCTCCACCTCGTCGGTGACGCCGGGCATGGAGACGCTGCCCTCGGTGTGCCTCTGCATCTCCGGCGAGAACCAGTCGATGACGGGGTTCACATAGATCCTGAGCGAGCCGGGGCCGTCGAGTTCGATCACCGTCAGCCGCTCGAGAATACCGACATGGGCCGCGGTGATGCCGATGCCGGGGGCGGCGCGCATGGTGGCTGCGAGATCGTCCGCAAGGCCCGCCAGCCGTGCGTCGAAGGTCTCGATCGCTTTGCAGGGCTGGCGCAGGCGCGGGTCTGGATAGCGCAGGATGGGCAGCAGGGCCATGGTTTCTCCGGTGGTCGATTTTTCCCTTCCTAGCCTGTTTGCGGCGGTCGGAAAATGGCGACCGCCTTCCATGGGCCGCGAATCGTTCGATTTGTGTGGTATTGCAACAGCTTGCGAAAAACGTTCGTCCCGTCGGCTTTTGCCGCTTTCGGCGATGGACCGGGCGGGCGCTTTGGGTTAGCACGATGGGCGTGAAGCACCCGAAAGCGGGCGTTTTCGAGGAACCCTGCACAGAAATCCCTGTCGCCCCAGCGCCGCCCATGCGGCCTTGCGGGACGATCCCGACGCAAGGAGCGGCCCGATGGACAACACCGGCGACGACGACCGCATCGCGCAGCAGGGAAACACCTTGGAGCACAGTACCTTCGACGGTGAGGATATCTATGCCGAGGACGGGTCGATCCGCTCGGATTTCCTCATGCATGTCGGCGCGGCGATTGCCGATCGCGACCTCCTGTTCCTGCGCCGCCACGTCGCGCGGCTGCACGAATCCGAAATGGGCGACCTGCTCGAGGCCATCCAGCCCGAGCAGCGCCGCCAGCTCGTCTCGCTGCTCGGTGACGATTTCGACCTTGCGGCGCTGACCGAGGTCGACGAGGCGATCCGTCTCGATATCGTCGAGCACCTGCCGAACGAGCAGATCGCTGCCGCCATCGGCGAGATGGATTCGGACGACGCCGTCTACATTCTGGAAGACCTCGATCAGGAAGATCAGGAGGAAATTCTTTCCAAGCTGCCGTTCACCGAACGGATCCGCCTGCGCCGCTCGCTGGATTATCCCGAAAGCACGGCCGGCCGCCGCATGCAGACGGAATTCGTCGCCGTGCCGCCGTTCTGGACGATCGGCCAGACGATCGACTACCTGCGCGAGGACGCCGATCTGCCGGAGAGCTTTTCGCAGATCTTCGTCATCGATCCGACCTTCCGCCTGCTCGGCGTCGTCGATCTCGACCGCATCCTGCGCACGGCGCGCGGCACGAAGATCGAGACGGTCATGCGCGACACCAACCATCCGATCCCGGCCGACATGGACCAGGAAGAGGCCGCCCAGCTCTTCGAGCAATACGATCTTCTCTCCGCTGCCGTTGTCGATGAGAACGGCCGCCTCGTGGGCGTGCTGACCATCGACGACGTGGTCGACGTCATCCAGGAAGAGGCCGAGGAAGACTTGATGCGCCTCGGCGGCGTGGGTGACGAAGAACTGTCGGACACCACGATCGAGACGGTGCGCTCGCGCGCGCCATGGCTTCTCGTCAATCTGCTGACGGCCTTCATCGCCGCCTCGGTCATCTCGCTGTTCGAGACGACGATCGAGGAGATCGTGGCCCTTGCGGTTCTCATGCCCATCGTTGCCGGCATGGGCGGCAATGCCGGTTCGCAGACCATGACCGTGACGGTACGTGCGCTCGCAACGCGTGACCTCGACATCCACAATGCCTGGCGCGTGGTGCGCCGCGAAGCGGGCGTCGGCCTGCTGCATGGCATGGCGTTCGGCGTGATGATCGGCGCCGTTGCGGGGTTCTGGTTCAAGGATGTCAATATCGGCGGCGTCATTGCGACCGCCATGCTCATCAACATGTGCGCGGCGGCGTTGGCCGGCATCACCATTCCCATCCTGCTCGACAAGGCGGGAGCCGACCCCGCCGTGTCCTCCAGCGTCTTCGTGACGGCAGTCACGGATATCGTCGGCTTCTTCGCCTTCCTGGGTCTCGCGACATGGTGGTTCGCCGTTCACTAGCGCACTTCCGGCAAAACCATGCAGCGGTCGATGTCTGGAACGAGGAAAAATTGACTTATACGTAAAAGTCAATAAAATGCCGGCTCAGAGATGATCGGAGCAGGCGTGGACAAGTTTTATACCATAACCGAGCTGACGCGCGAATTCGGGGTTTCCACCCGCACCTTGCGCTTCTACGAGGATGAGGGGCTCATCAATCCAGAGCGCCGTGGTCGTACGCGCCTTTTTCGGCCGGCAGACCGCCGCCTGATCCAGGAAATCCTGCGTGGCCGGCGTATTGGTTTCACCATTGCCGAGATCCGCGACATCATTCGTGTCTACAAGGACCCGCCGGGCGAGGTGGGGCAGCTCGAAATGCTCATGACGAAAGTCAGCGAGAAGCGCGAGGAGCTGCGCCAGAAGCGGCGTGACATCGAGGAAACCCTCACGGAGCTCGACAATGTCGAGGAAGCCTGCCTCACCCGCCTCGCTGAAATCGGCGTCGGCACCTGAGCAGTCCAGTTTTTTTAACGTCTTATGTGGCGCGGGATGGAGACATCCGGCGCCATCGCTGTTTTCAGATCCAGCGGGTCGTGCCGTGGCAGTAGCGTTCGAAATCGATGCCGAAGCGCGAGAGAAGGTGAAGTTCCTCGCGTTTGATGGCGACGATGCTGGTCAGGCCGGAAGCGACGATGGCCGTCACCAGGCACCAGGGATTGAGCATCACGAGGCCGATTCCGGCCGTCGCCAGCGTATAGCCGAGATAGATCGGGTTGCGGGTAAGTCGATAGGGGCCTGACGTGACCAGATGTGTGGAACAGCGGTTCGGCATGATGGTCGTGTGGCAGTCGAGAAGCGTACGCATCGCCCACACATCCAGCACGATGGCGGTGAGGATCAGCGCGCTGCCGGCGACGGTGGCGATCAGGCTGTCGGTATCCGATACCGCGAGCGGGACATAGGCCTGGAGCAGGAAGGCCACCGCGAGCGCCGCGCCGTAAATCAGCGGCGGCCAGGGGAAGGCGAGTGGCTTCATGCGGTAGGCGTTCATGATCCCTACTCCTTGAGGTCGGTTTCCGTCTCGGCTTTTGCCGTGCATTGCGAGGAGATCGCGGTAATCCGCTCGTCCGTCGTCACATCGATCGCGCCGCGGTTTAGGTCGGCGAAGAGCTTCTGGTCCTGCAATCCGCTCAGCGTGCAGCCGCAAAAGCTCTGGCAGAAGGCGGCGCCGCGTTCGGGCTCGCAAGCGCGCATGCAGCTCTTGACATAGCCGACGGCCGGATCGGGTGCTGGTGCCGGCATGATCAGCGAAAAGCCGTAGACCAGCGCGATCAGCACGGGCTGGTGAATAAGATAGATGGCGAGACTGTGGCGGCCGGCGGCCCCCAGCAGGGTTTTCCACCACACTTTTGTGCGGCCGCCGAAACCCTCCAGCCGTTCGGGAAGTGCGCTCGCCAGGAAAAGCCTGCCGAGCGAGATGCCGAGCAGCACCGGCGCGAGCCATGGCAGCAACGGTACATAATCGTTTGAGCGCGGGATATCGATCGAAAGGCCGACCCACCAAAGCGCCGGATGGTCGAAGAGCGGCGCACGCAGATAAAGCGGCGCGGCAGCGGCTGCCGCTGCGGCGAGCAGCGTGACGATGACGGGCAGGCGCAGGAAGAGAAGCCCGACGACGCTTGCGGCCGCAATGGCGTGCAGGATGCCGAAGAAGATGAACGTCTCGCGGAAGGCGAACCAGGTGGCCACGGTGATGATGAGCGCCGCGCCGCCGATCTTCGCAAGCCGGATGAGGAACGACTGTGCGTGAAATCCCTTGCGGTGGCCGAGAACGAGGCTGAAGCCGACGAGGAAGAGGAAGCTCCCGGCGATCACCCGGGCGAAGATGCGCCAGCCGCCGGTCGTGGCGGTTTCCGGCTCGATATAACCGAAGAAGCCGAGGTCCCAGGTGAAGTGGTAGATCGCCATGGCGATCAGGGCCACGCCGCGCAGCTGGTCGATCAGCGGAATGCGCGGGAGCCGGCGCGTTTCAGCGCCGTCTACTGCCCCATTGCCGTCAATCACCGTCGTCGTCATGGTTCGGGGTCGCCGCATTGCTTTGGTCCATAGGAACGTGTCACGCCAAGCTTGCGCCGGGCGGATGGCCGAAAGGTGGCCGGTTGGGAAGGGCGCCGGGAGAGGTCAGTCGAGACGTTCGAGCACGGCGAGGCGGGCTTCCGAATAGAACTGACGGCGCACGAGCACCACGATGATGCCGACGGTCGTGGCGATGAAGAGGAACGGGCTGACGAACCAGCCGAGATAGCCGATCGACAGGAAGATGGCACGCAGGCCCTTGTTGAAGTGTTTCGCGGCCAGGATGTTCATGCGGATCACCTTGTCGGCGGCAAGGTCCGCGCCGGCGGGGTCCTTGTGGATGTCGCCGCTCATCGGCATGGCGCCGAGCAGGATGGTGCAATAGTTGAACAGCCGGTAGGACCAGCCGAACTTGAAGAAGGCATAGCCGAAGATGATGGCAAGGCCACCCACCTTCGTCTCGAAGCCGGCGCGGCTGCCGTGGAAGAAGTAGGGCAGGTCGTTGAAGATCGCGAAAACCTGTTCCGTCGCCCCGAGCAACGCAAAGCAGCTGCCGAGCGCCAGAAGCGAGGTGGAGGCGAAGAAGGCGGTGCCATTCTGCAATCCCGCCATGATCTGCGTATCGATCATGCGCAGGTCGCGCTGCATGGCGTTGCGGATCCACACCGCGCGCTGCGAGCTCATGGCGCGCGTCAGGCTCACCCGGTCGAACAGTTTCGCCCGGTCCGTGATCCAGGAATACCCGATCCACAGGACGAGGAAGATGGCGAGCGCGATGAGATCCGGGGTGTTCATGGAACGTGTTGTGCCACGGATTCGGCATTTTGCAAGCATCGCGGCCGTGGCCTCTGCACGCCGTTCAGACCTGGGGCAAAACGGAGGCGGCGTTCCGATCCAGGCGAAAGCACAGCGGTCGCCGGCAACTGTCTGATTCTGCGACAGGTCATGCGTTGAGCGCGGGGCTCCTATGCCGACGCCGCCTTGGTTTCGCCATTTTTCGCGATTGCGGTTTCATGAATTCTTCATTAAACAGAGCCCATGCGGCGCTGATATCGGCGGCTCGCACGACACTTCCATTCGGGGAAATCATGGAAAGCACCGTTCAGAAATCCTGCTGGGGCGTTACCGCCCGTGCAGTCCTCGGTTTTGGCGCCATTCTGGTCATCGCCTATCTCTTCGGCGGCATCTGAAAACTTAAGGCCCAAGCCCCTACATAAACAGCGCGCTCTTCGTTGAGACGCGCTGTTTTTGTTTTCGGCATGTCGCACTGGTAAAACCCGATGTCGGGAGATCGCCATAGGCGTGCCGCGTGATATCGTAGCGTCAACGGTCAATGCGCAGTCCGCTGCGGCGAGGAGAAGTCAGGGAATGTTCCTTTCGGTTTTTGATGTCTTCAAGATCGGTATCGGGCCGTCGAGCTCTCACACGATGGGGCCGATGTCGGCGGCGAACCGCTTTCTCGATCTGATCCTCTCCGATGACTGGCCGCGCCCGTCGAACGCGCATGTCGCAACGGTTCGCATGAGCCTGCACGGTTCGCTCGCCTATACCGGCGTCGGCCACGGCTCCGACCGCGCCGTCATCCTCGGTCTGATGGGCGAGCGGCCCGATTCGGTCGATCCGGACCAGATGGATGCGATCGTGGCCGAGGTCGAGCGCACCGGCCGCATCACGCCGCCGGGCCATCCCGGTTATGCCTTCCAGCCGAAGACCGACCTGATCTTCGACAAGAAGAACCCGCTGCCCGGCCATGCCAACGGCATGACCTTCTCCGCCTATGACCGCGACGACCGCCTTCTCTTGAAGCGCATCTACTATTCCGTCGGCGGCGGCTTCGTCGTCACCGATACGGAACTGGAGCAGATGCGCGCCAGCAAGGCGAAGGCCGGCGGCACGAAGGTTCCGTTCCCCTTCTCCTCGGCCAAGCAGATGCTGGAAATGGCCGAGCGTTCGGGCATGACGATTGCCCAGATGAAGCGCGCCAACGAGGAAGCGAGCATGTCGCGCGAGGAGCTGGATGCCGGCCTAGACCGCATCTGGGGCGCGATGAAGAGCTGCATCGATCGCGGCCTGAAGAACGAGGGCATCATGCCCGGCGGTCTCAAGGTGCGCCGCCGCGCCGGCATGATCCATGATAAGCTGCAGGACGAATGGCGCTCCAACAAGATCAACCCCTTGCTCGCCAACGACTGGCTGAGCGTCTATGCCATGGCGGTGAACGAGGAAAATGCCGCCGGCGGTCGCGTCGTCACCTCGCCGACCAACGGTGCCGCCGGTGTGGTGCCTGCAACGATCCGCTACTACCTGCATTTTCACGAGGATGCCGATCATCACGGCATCCGCGACTATCTGCTGACAGCGGCGGCGATCGGCGGTATCATCAAGTTCAACGCATC
>CBFGOD010000073.1:0-13040 GCA_965650295.1 uncultured Shinella sp.
GGCGTCCGCTCCGGAAAGGGCGGTGTCGGCGGCGCGCTTGGCGGACTGCCAAGTCGTCTCGGTGATTGAGCCTGCAATGTCGAAGGAATAGTAGGACAGGCGCGCGTCGAGACCGGAGGGCGGGGCGTCGATCATCGGCATGGAGCGGTGGCGCCAGCTATAGGGCCAGACTTCGCCGTCACGTCCCGCCGCCCGCCATTCGGCAAAGACGTTTTCCAGGAAGTCGAGATAGTCAGGCGTGTGGATGCGCTCGATTGCGGCGCGGTCGTAGGAAGCCGGCTCCAGCACCGGGCCGAGGCCGACGTCTTTTACGCGATTGAGCACGATTTCTGCGCGCACCGGCTTTTCGAAGGTTTCGACGATGCGGCCGAAGGAGAGCTCCATGCCGCTGTGATGCAGATGGTGATCGGCGGTGTAGAAGGTTTTCATGGTCAGACGATCTCGCCGTAGAGTGTGCGTTCCAGCGCCGTCACTTCGCTCGCGAAGCGGCGGTATTCGGCGCGCTTGAGGGCGAGGTAGACATGATGAAGGCGTTCGCCGAGCGCTTCCTTGAGGAAGGACGAGCGTGTCGCCGTCTCGATGGCACCGCGCCAGTCCGGCGGCAGCTCGTCTCCGGTCGCTTCGGCATAAGCCGTGGTTTCCGGGCCGGGATCGGCCTTGGCCAGAAGCCCCTTGCGCATGCCGGCCAGCACGGTCGCGCCGACCAGATAGGGGTTGGAATCGATGCCGGCGGCGCGCTGTTCGAGATGGCGGCCGGCGGGTGAGCCGGCGGGGACGCGCACGGCGACGCTGCGGTTGTTGGTGCCCCAGGTCGGCGTGGTCGGCGCGTAGCTCTGCGCGGAGAAACGTCGCCAGGAGTTGAAATGCGGGGCGAAGACCAGCATGGACTCGTGCATGGTTTCAAGCAGGCCCGCGATGGCCTGTTTCAGGAGCGGCGACAGTACCTCGCCCTGGTCTGCGAAGAGGTTGTTGCCTGCGCCATCGGCAAGGCTGGCATGGACATGCATGCCGGAGCCGGCGCGGCCGGCAAAGGGCTTGGCCATGAAGCAGGCCATCATGCCATGGCGCACGGCGAGCGCCCGGAGAAGCCGCTTCAACATGGCGATGTCATCGGCGGCCCGCAAGGCGCTGCCGTGGCGCAAGGTCAGTTCGAACTGGCCCTGGGCATATTCCGAGATCATCGTCTCGACGGGCAGGCCCTGTGCTTCCGCGCCGCGATAGACGGCGTCGATGAAGGGTTCCAGCCGGTCGAGTTCGGTGACGCCATAGACCTGGATGCCGTCGGGCCGTTCGCCCGAGAGCGGCAGGCGCAGCGGCTGGAAATTGCCATCGGCGGCGCGTTCACGGTCGAGCAGGTAGAATTCCAGTTCATAGGCGAGAACCGGGTGGAAACCATCGGCTTCGAGCAGCTGCACCTGGCGTGCCAGCGCATGGCGCGGATCGGCCGCCATCGGCGTGCCGTCGAGTTCGTAGAGCGCGAGGCGGACTTCGCCGCGCGACGGCGCCGTCCAGGGCAGGCGAACCAGCGAACCCGGTATCGGCCAGGCGCGGCGGTCGGCATCGCCATCCGCCCAGACGAGCCCGGTTTCCTCGACATCCTCGCCGGTCACGTCGAGACCGAGAATGGAGCCGGGCAAGTGCCGGCCGGAGCGGAAGATCGGCAGCAGTTCATGCCGGCGGATGATCTTTCCGCGCGCGATACCGTTGAGGTCGATCAGCACGAGATCGAAGGATGTGATCTCCGGATGCGCGGCAAGGAAGGCTTCGGCTTCGGCAATATCCGCGGCCTGCGGCGGGCGGGTGGCAAGGTCACGGCTCACGCTGCGGCCCTCCGTTCCGCGAGGCGGCCGATGACGGTCGCGAAGGCCGCGACGAGACCGTCGGCCTGTTCTTCCGAAAAGGCGGGGCTGACCAGTACCATGTTGTGGAACGGCGTTAGGAGATAGCCGAGGTTCAGCATGGAGAGGTGCAGCGCGGCTTCGATGACATCGGAAGCGGCGGCGCGGGCCTCGGCAGCGTTCGTGACCGGGACGGGCGAGAAGACGACCTCCAGCCGCGCGCCGACGCGCGAAACCGTCCAGTCGAGGCCGGCGGCGGCGATGGCGGCCTTGAAGCCCGTCTCGATGCGGTCGGCGTTGGCCTGCATCTTGGCGTAGGCGTCCTCGGTCATGACGTGCTCGAGGCAGGCGCGCAGGCAGGCGAGCTGCAATGCGCTGCCGGAGAGCGTCGTGCCGATGCCGGAATGACCGTGACCGCTCTGCTCGCGGCGGATGACATGCAGCCTGTCCGAGATCGCCTGGGTCATGCCCCAGACGCTGACGGGCACGCCGCCGCCGATCGGCTTGCCCATCACGACGAGATCGGGCTCCAGCCCATGCACCATCGAATAGCCGCCTAGGCCGGTGGAGATGGTGTGTGTCTCGTCGATGAGGAGCAGCGTGCCGGCGGCGCGGGTGAGGCGGCGCAGCGCATCATGGAAGCCGGGGGCGGGTGGGATCATGCCGCAATTGGTCATGACCGGTTCGGCGAGCACGCAGGCGATATCGTGGGCGGCAAGCGCCTTTTCGAGTGCTGCTTCGTCGTTGAAGGGGATGGAGACGGTGAGTTCGCCGAGATCGCGCACCTGCCCGAGCAGGTTGCGGCGCGAAATGGTCTTGCCGTCTACGAGATCGACCAGCGTGTCATCCACGGCGCCATGGTAGCAGCCATCGAAGACCAAAAGCTTGGCACGGCCGGTGACGGCGCGGGCGACACGAATGGCGAAACGGTTGGCATCGCTGGCCGTCGCTCCCAGCTGCCAGCGCGGCAGGCCAAAGCGCTCGACCAGCAGGCGGCCGACGACCTGGGCATCCGAGGAGGGCAGCATGGTGGTCAGGCCGCGCGTGCCGGCATTCTTCAGTGCTTCGAGCACGGGCGCCGGCCCGTGGCCGAACATGGCGCCGGTATCGCCAAGGCAGACATCGACGATGCGGTTGCCGTCGAGATCGACGAGTTCGACGCCGCTCGCCTGATCGACGACGAGCGGGAAGGGGGTCGGCCAGTCGAGCATCCAGTGCTGCGGCACGCCATCGAAGAAACCGGACGTCGCCTCGTCATGCGCCGCCGCGCAACGCGGCCGCTTCGCGCGAAATATTTCCGCTTCCGCCTCGACAAGCGCGTGGGCACGCGCCTCCAGGTTCGCCCTCTCCATCCCGATCTCCAGCTGATTCATTCAAGAAATGTGATCACATATTGTGTGATGTGATGCCAGCTGTCAAACGACAAGATGCTTATAAGGAACCCACGATACGCAGCCAGTCATGCACCGAGGCGGCAGTCTGCCGTTCTGTCGCGGTCAGCGCGAGCGGACCACGGTCGCCTATTTCGCGCACCTCGCTCGGGCTCATGCCGAACTGGTGGCGGAAAGCGCGGGAAAACGCGGAAATATCAGGGAAGCCACAGGCATAGGCGACTTCGCCGACCGTCCGCTTGCCGTCATTGGCCAGCATGTCGAAGGCGGCGCGCAGGCGTCGTGTGCGGATATAGTCGTTAACGCCGCCGACCGGCTCGAAAAGCCGGTAGAGCGTGGCGCGCGACAGGCCGAACATCTTGCACAGATGATCTGGTCCGAGATCCTGTTGTGCCATATTCTGCTCGATGTAGCGGCGCACCTCCATGATCACAGCGCCGCGCACGGTCGGTGCCGGCTGGCTGCGGTTGCTGACCTGCGGCCCGACCAGATTGGTGACGAGGTTTGCCGTGGCGGTGACGATCGCCGGCGCCTCGGCCTGGGTGATGTCCGAGAGGTCGTCGAAAAGTGCGCGCAGATGGCTGCCGATCAGCCGGGCCGTGCTGGTGGAGCGTTTGAGAACGAGACCATGCAAGGCATCGTTTTGCACGTCCTTGCTGAACAGAAGATGGCGCGGCAGCACGAGCGTGAGGTTACGGCAGTGCTGCGTCTCCGCCTGCAGGGGGCGCGAGAGGTCGAAGATGGAGATATCGCCGGCCTCGACCAGCACCGTCTCGCCATTGACGGTCCGCAGGTCGCTGCCATCGAGCGTCACCTGCACGAAAATCAGGTCAAGCCCCGTGCGGGCGATCCGGCGCATGTCCCTGGAGAACGTATAGGTCGTGCCGACCATATCGGCGACGAAGAACAGTGCCGGCCCCATGAAATAGGTCGAAAGGTCGGAACGGAAGTTCTCGAGCCGCTCCGGCGTGAGAAGCGTCGTGCGGAATACCGGATCCAGCGTCTCGGCGAAGAGTTGACTTGCCAGGCGCATATCCGAACCTGCCTGGGCGGCTACGGAACTGGAGAGTAGTTTGTCGACTGGACTCATTGCGACTCGCCACTATTGGACAACGGCATATACCCCTCAAGTCATAAGACGCGCCAAGGTTCCAGGAAATTCGCGGGCCTGCGGAACTCGGGCAGTTTGGCATTGCGTATCATTCTTTTGTCGCAGCGTCTCATAATGGGTCGTCAGACAATTGCCACGATTGACAGTTCGCGCCCACTCGAACCCCATGGAAAATAATGGGTCTTTTTAGATCCCGGCGTCCGCAGGGCGCCGACCTGCATTGGGGAAGCAGCATGGATCAGATTACCTTTGACGATGCCTCTGTAGCGTTTCGCGTACCGCCGTTCCAATTCTTGAGCGCACCGGATTTTGCCACCGCCCGCGACAGGCATATCAATGGCAAGCTTGCGCTTTATGACGGCAATCATCTCTTCAACCGGCTTGTCCTGGAGGAGGGGCGCTTTCTTTGCTATCTCGCGATCATGGCGCTGCATGCCGGGCAGGACACGAACCAGTCGTCCACCTGGCTGACCCTCGGTCGCTTGCAGAGGGAAGTAACGGAACTGGGCGTCGCCAGCCGCAACCGGGTCGAGGCGCAGGTCTCGTGTCTGCGTAAATACGGCTTTCTCTCGCAACAGGCGCATGCCTCCGACCGGCGGGTGCGCCTGCTCGTGCCGAGCAATGCGCTTCTGGGTCGCGACGCAAAGGTTCTCGGTCTTCTTCTGGACGGCCTTTCGACCTTCGGCTTTTCCCCCACAGAGGGGCTCAAGGGACCGCCGGATGCCGCGTTGCACAAGGGCATGCGCCGGGCGACGCTGGCCCATCTGCCCGATATCAGCCGTCTCATCCGCCGGCATCTGCCGCTCGCTCCGTTCTTCGCGCATGATTGCGGTTACATGATCATGCTGCTTCTCCTGCGCGGCGCACGGGAAAACGACGGCATGGTCGTTACGACAGGCTATCAGCGGCTCGCAACGCAGACGGGCGTGTCGCGCACCCATGTCCGCCGCATCGTCGAGGCCGCCCGCGATGCCGGCCTCGTCGCAACGGATGCGCGCGGCGGCCACGATATCAAGCTGACACCGCTGATGTGGCATGCCGCGGACCGCTGGTTTGCCGATCAGTTCGCGCTGACGGATCTGATGTTGCGCGAGGCGCTGGTCTAGGCGACCGACCCGGTGGCGGCGAGCACGATCGCAAGTCCGATATGGGTGAGGTGATGCAGCGTCTGGTCGAGCCCGAACAGCCACCAGAAAGCCGTTTGCCGGGGCGTCAGGGCCTTGCGGCGGGTGGAAATGCTCTTCAGGCGGTCGATCGCGCCATGTATCAGCATATCGGCGAAACCGAGCCAGGCAAGCGAAGGCGCGACGGCGAGGAAGAGCCCCGCCGTCATCGCGCCATGCACGCCGGCATGGGCGGCAAGCGGCAGGAGCCAGCCTTTCGGCTGGTCCTTTCCCGCTGCCATCCAGTCGGTTTGAAGTAAAAAATCCGCCAGGAAGTGCTTGATCAGGAACGTCACCGAGGCGGCGGCGATCCAAGCGGTGGAGATCTGGTCGGGTATGTCGATCATTCCAATCCCGTCTGCCCGGCGGTGAGGAAGCGGGCCTAGCGGCCGCCGGCCTCGATGATGCCCTTGGTGAGGCTGCCCGTCGCCGGATAAAGCGGGATCAGGCAGGCCTGGAGCGCATGATAGATATCCCCTTTGCCGGCGAAAAGGGTGTAGCTCGGCACGAGATCTTCCGTCAGTTCCTCATGCCAGCCGCCGCGGTCCTGATCGAGGAAGTGGCGGGCAATGGCATCCCAGATCTTGCGATACCAGGTCTCGTGGAAATCGCTCGGCAGATGTTCGGCGAGGAACGCGGCGGCACCGACGCCCTCGGCCATCGGCCACCAGAGCTTGTTGCGCTTGGCAGGTTCGTCGGCCCAGTCGAGCGTATAGAAGAAACCACCCTTTTCCTTGTCCCAGCCGAGCGCGATGGACTGCGAAAAGAGCGCCTTGGCCGCTTCCGGCATCCAATCGTGCTTCTTGCCACCGAGCGCATAAAGCTGGAGGATGAGGCGCGCCCATTCCAGCCAGTGGCCGGGAGTGGTGCCGGAGGGGCGGAACATCTCGTTGCCGCGATAGTCCTTGTCGAGCACCCAGTTCTCGTCGAAATGCTCAGGTACGCGAAAACCGTTTTCGCCAGCGCGGCGGCGAATGACGAGATCGGCAATGCTTGTCGCCTTGTCGAGATAGCTCGTCTCACCCGTTGCCTCGAAGGCGGCCATCAGGGCTTCCGTCAGATGCATGTTGGAGTTCTGGCCGCGATAGCCGGGGACCGGTGTCCAGTCCGCCTCGAACTCCTCGGCGATGGCCCCGTGCTTGGCTTCCCAGAAGCGGTTTTCCAGCACTTCGGTGACATCGGCGATCATGCGGTCGGCATCCGGGTGGCCGGCGAGCTTGGCGCTTGAGGAGGCGAGCAGCACGAAGGCGTGACCGTAGCCTTGTTTGCTGGCATCGAGCAGGCCGGCATTGTCGAGCGACCAGTGATAGCCGCCGCGCTCGTGGTCGCGGTGCTTTTCCCAGAGGAATTTCATGCCGTGGTCGACGATATCATCGGAGCCGGGGCGGCCAAGCAGGCTGCCGATTGCGAAGCAATGCACCATGCGTGCGGTGGAATGGATGCCACGAACGGGGTTGCCGGGGTTGATCGGTCGGCCCTCGGCGTCGAGTTCGTGAAAGCCGCCGAGGGGGTTGAAGGCCCGGTTCTGAAAGAAATCGAACAGGCGGTTTGCTTCCCGCCAGAGCCATTGACGATGGTAGTCGCGTTTGCGCCAATCCGTGCCAAGGTGTCCCATGATGCGTTCTCCTTTTTGTCGATCCGCATTGTCATTTCCCATGCCGGGGCCAAACCGGAGCGCGGGGGGATTTGCCGGGCGTGGGGATCACGCACGGCCCGCAACACTCGTGATGACGGCTGGCCTTCGACAGGTGGGGAGCGATTTATGGCCCAGAACGCATGGCGTCGCAACCCGCCAGTGGCAGGTCTCGGGCTGGCTTGATCTGCCGGCTCCGGGTTCTCTCTTCCTTCAGAGGGAGGCGCGGGTCAGAAGTCCGACGATTTCCTCCGCGGCACGGGTTGCGCCCGCGGCTTTGTGCATCTTCAAGGCGTTGGCCTTGAGGCGCCCATGCATTTCCTGATCGCCGAGCAGGTCTTCGATGGCGGCCGTGAGGTCGGCATCGCTCCAGTCGTAGCGGTTAAGCCGCCGGCCGACGCCGGTTTCGGCGGCGCGTGCCGCATTGTCGTGACCATCCCAGCAATAGGGCATGACGAGCGACGGCACGCCGTAATAGAGCGCCTCGCAGAAGGAATTGTTGCCGCCGTGATGGATGAACAGGCTCGCCTGTTCGACCACCGAGGGCTGCGGGAACCAACTGTCGATGAAGACATTGTCCGGCACGTCGCGATAATCCTCGCGCCAGTGCCCGGCATTGACGAGGAAGCGATAGGGCAGGGTCGCGAAGACGGCGATCATGCGCTTCGTCATGGCCACATCCATCGCACCGAGCGAGCCGAAGCTCGTCAGCACGAGCGGGGCGTCGTTGTGACTGGCGAAACGTGGCGGCGTATAGGGGGCCTCGTGACGCACGCAGCCATCGAGGAAGACGACGTTTTGCGGATCGAGCGGCGCGCGGCGCGCATGGCGGATGATCTGGGGCGCGAGCAGCAGGTTCAGCCATGGCGAGAGATCGAGGAATGTTGGCGCGGCCGGGGCCTTGAGGCCGCATTCGGCCAGGAAGGCGGAAAAGCGTCGGTGGGCGGGGGCGACGGTTTTCTCGTAGCGGCCGGCGAAGACGGCCCAGGTTTCGCGCTCGTTGTCGCCGCAGCCGGAGAGATAGGGCGGCACATTCTCGTCGGGAATTTCCGTTTCGGCGCAGGAGACGACGCGGATCCAGGGCACGCCGGCATTGGCGATGGCCGGGAACATCACGACGTTGTCGAGCACGATCACATCCGGCTTCAGCCGGGCCAGAAGCTGGCGCAGCGGCTCCTCCACTCGCATCGCGGTATCGACGATCGCCTCCCAGGTCGGGCCGACATAACTTTCGAGCTGGTCGAGCGGCGTCTGGCGGAAGGCGTCCTGGTGGCGCTCGATGAAATCCGTCCAGTCTGTCGGGACGGCATCCGCCTCGGTCAGCTGGTATTCGGCAAAGCCGTATTCGGCGAAGACGCCTGAAAAACCGGGGTGGCAGAGGAAGACCGGGCGATGCCCCATGCGCCGCAATTCCTGGGCGATGCCGACGCAGTTGAGCGCGGCGCCGTAGCTTGCTTCCGGGAAGAGGGCGATGGTCTTTGCTGGCGCCATGGAGGACTAACGCACGACAAGCTTGAAGGCAGGAGGAACGCCGCGACCGGCGAGCCGGGGGCGCTGCGATTGGGAAAGCTGTATATGCACACGCATCAGATCGGCGGCAAGCTCCATCTGGCCGCGCTCGATCTGCTCGAGGATCTGGATATGCTCGAGGTTGGACTGCATCAGCCTGTAAGCATTGACGTGGCCACCGGGCGGGCTGGCACGGCGGCGGCGATGGTGGTTGGCGAGCGCTTCCGCCATGAAGGGATTGCCGCAGGAGCGGGCGATCAGCAGGTGGAAATCGTAGTCCGTCCGGTCGAAGAGCTTGCGGTCGAAATTCGTCTCGTTCATGCCGCGCAGGATCAGCATGGACTGGCGCAGCGCCGTCATCGCCGGCATGTCGCGCTTGAAGTCCGGCAGGGTCAGCGCCAGCGGCTCGGTCGCAAGACGGAATTCGTAGCTTTTCGCCGCCGCATCGCCGCTGATGGCAAAATGCTTCAGCAGCCATTGCTGGCCGGCACCGCGTTCGGCGAGATTTTCCTCCGCCAGTTTCATCAGAGCATTTTGTACCGTCTGCCGTGAGACGTCATAGCGACGCTGGAGTGCTGCGACGGTCTGGTTTTCGGCAATGCGCCCGGCGGCGAGGTCTCGCAGGATCGCGGCATAGATTTCACTGTCGCCATCGCCGTCAGCGATATCTTCCAGCCGCGCCGTCGCGGCCGGATCGACCGCCAGAAGATAGCCGCCCTCGCTATCCGAGGTCACCATGTCGCGCTCGGCAAGTATCTGCAAAGCCTTGCGGATCGGCGTTCTCGAGACTTTGCAGAGCGAGGCCAGCGCCTGCTCCGCCAGCCGTTCCCCCGGTGCCATGCCGCGCTCGCCGGCGACATCCAGTATTTTTTGCGCCAATTCGACATGGCGGAAATTGGGGCGTTTCGGCTCGGGGGTCATTGTTCGCGTCTGCCTTCCATTGCCGTGCATGCTGCCCTTTGAGCCGTGGTTTCGCAAGTCCGGAAATACGCGGACCACAAAAATGCACTTGGCCTATTGACGTATTTTTTTTCTAAATAATACTGCAATGCGATAGGGAATGAGACCGGAGAACCGGCGCGCCCGTCGAAGAGGTTGGAACAACGTAAAACAAGGGAGTCTTCCGTGACCGTGAAGAACCGACTGACTGCGACCTGCGCGGCCGCGGCGCTGGCTGCCGCATGCCTTGCGGCGGGGACAGTGTCTGCCGCCGATCTCGTCATCTCGAACTGGGCCGGCTACATGGCGCCCGATATCGCGGAGCAGTTCAAGGCTGCGACGGGGCTCGAAATCGAGGTGGTCAACCACGCCACCAACGAAGAGGTCATGGGCAAGCTGATGGCGAGCGGCGGCAAGGGCTACGACGTCGTCTTCGTCTCCTCGCCCTTCGCCGAAATCCTGAACGGGCAGGGGCTGGCAGCGCCGATCGACAAGGCCGCCGTGCCGAACCTCGCCAATCTCTACCCGGAGGCGACGACGCTCGCCTACGATCCGGGCAACACCTTCTCGGTGCCCTATACCTGGGGCACGACGGGCCTGTGCTACCGCTCCGATCTCGTCAAGGACACGCCGGACAGCTGGCTGAACCTGCTCCAGCCGGCTGATGCCCTCAAGGGCAAGACGACGATGCTGGCGACCGACCGCTGGCTGATGGCGGCGGGCGAACTCGCCAAGGGCTATTCGGTCAACGAGAAGGATCCGGCCAAGCTCGAGGAGGTGAAAAACCTGCTCATCGAGGCGAAGAAGACCCTGCTCGCCTACGACGACACGACCTTCTACTCCAAGCTCGTCTCCGGCGAGGCGTCGCTGGTGCATGCCTGGGACGGCTGGTGCAACTACGGCATCACCGAGAATAAGGACATCAAGTTCGTCGTGCCGAAGGAAGGTTCCGATCTCTGGATCGACACGATCGTCGTGATGAAAAGCTCGGAGAAGCAGGATGCGGCGATGAAGTTCATCAACTTCATCCTCGATGCCAAGAACCATGCCTGGGCCGCGCAGAACATACTCTACAAGGTGCCGAACAAAGCGGCGATGGAGAGCCTCGACAAAGCGCTGTCCGAACAGTACCCGACCATGGCGATGGCGCCGGCCGACCTCGTGAAATACGAGCTGTTGCGCGATCTCGGGACGGCGCAGAAGGACTATTCGCGCATCGTGAGCGAGATCAAGGCCGCGAACTAAGCGCGGCCCCTTCTCGTGGCGGCCGGGAGGCGGCCCGCCGCCACGGGCGATTTTCTTCCTGACATCCATTCATGCGCGATGCCGTAACGGCATTGCGGGAGCGAAGCCTTGTCCTTCAATGCCACCAGACCGAACCTGCTCGCCGCACCCGGCGTCGCCTGGCTCGTCGCCTTCATGGTGGTGCCATGCGTGCTGGTGCTGAGCTATGCCTTCTTCCAGCGCGGCGTCTGGGGTGGGGTGGAATATACCTTCACGCTCGAGAATTTCGCCCGCGTCCTCGATCCGCTCTACGCGAAGATTTTCCTCAATTCCGCGCGTATCGCGCTGACGGCGACGGTGGTGGCGATCCTGATCGCCTATCCCGCGGCCTACGCGATTTCCCGTGCGCCGAGGATGTCGCAGCCGATCCTGCTGTTCTTCGCGGTGCTGCCCTTCTGGAGCAATTACCTGATCCGCACCTATGCCTGGATCGTGCTTTTGAACCGCGAGGGCCTGATCAACAACCTGTTGCGCTGGCTCGGCTATACCGGCGAGCCGCTGTCGATGCTCTATACCGAGAGCGCGGTCATCACCGGCCTCGTCTATAATTACCTGCCCTTCGTCATCCTTGCGATCTATTCCACGCTGTCGCGGCTGAACCCGGAGCTGATGGAGGCCTCGCGCGACCTTGGCGCCGGGCCGGTGCGCACCTTCCTGCGCGTCACGCTGCCGCTCACCCTTCCGGGCGTCG
The DNA here is from genome assembly GCA_965650295.1 of uncultured Shinella sp. GTDB lineage: Bacteria > Pseudomonadota > Alphaproteobacteria > Rhizobiales > Rhizobiaceae > Shinella. The sequence goes on from CBFGOD010000073.1 coordinate 11,560, forward strand.
CAGCCGGGGGCGTCTTCGTCTTCGTGCTCTCCATCGGCAATTTCGTCACACCCGCGCTTCTCGGCGGCGGGCGGTTCCAGATGGTCGGCAACCTTGTCTATGACCAGTTCCTGACGGCGAACGACTGGCCCTTCGGTGCCGCGCTTGGTGCCGCGCTGATCCTCACCATGATCGTGCTGCTTCTCCTGCAGGCCCGCGCCACGGCGCATGCCAGCGGCGAGCGCAAGGGGGAGGCGGCGCAATGAACGCCTCGTTTTCCGGCAAGCTGCCGGGCCGCATCGTGCTGCTTTTGGTTTTCGGCTTCCTCTATCTTCCGATCGCCGTGCTCGTGCTGCTCTCCTTCAACGATAGCGGCCTGCCGACCTCGTGGTCCGGCTTCTCCGTCCGCTGGTACGGCGCGCTGCTCGCCAACACCGACATTCTGCGCGCCGCCGGCAACACGCTGATCGTCGCGATCTTCGCCACCGTCATCTCCACCGTGCTTGGCACGCTCATGGCACTCGGCATGGAGACGCGGCGCCGCAAGAGCAACGGGCTGGAAGCGCTCGCCTTCGCGCCGATGGTCATTCCGGATATCGTGCTGGCGGTCGCGCTGCTCACCTTCTTCTCGCGCCTCGGTCTTGTTATGGGCCTGCACACCATCGTCATCAGCCATGTCATCTTCGACCTCGCCTTCGTCTGCTCGGTGGTGCGGGCGCGGCTCAAGCATTTCGATTTCTCCATCGTCGAGGCCTCGCGCGATCTCGGTGCCTCGGGCTGGACGACCTTCTGGCGCGTCACCTTCCCAGTGCTGCTGCCGTCGATCGTTGCAGGCAGCCTGCTCGCCTTCACGCTCTCGGTCGACGAGTTCATCATCGCTTTCTTCACGGCGGGCGCCGGGCGCTCGTCCATCACCCTTCCCATGCAGATCTATTCGATGATCCGCTTCGGCATCACGCCCGAGGTCAATGCGCTCGCCACCATCGTCATGGGCGTAAGTGCTACGGCGCTCCTGATCTCGCAATGGCTCAACAGAGAACAGCAGGTCCCATGAACGCATCCAGCAATCCGATCCTGCGCATCGAAGGCGTCGGCAAGGCGTTCGGGCCGGTGACGGCGGTCGACAATGTGACGCTCGATATCCGTGAGAACGAATTCTTCGCGCTGCTCGGCCCCTCCGGCTGCGGAAAGACCACGCTGCTGCGCATGCTCGCGGGTTTCGAGAGCCCGAATGCCGGCCGCATCCTGCTGGAAGGCAAGGACATCTCGCCGCTGCCGCCGGAGAAGCGGCCGCTCAACCTGATGTTCCAGTCCTACGCGCTGTTTCCGCATATGACGGTCCGCCAGAACCTCTCCTACGGCCTCGAAATGGAGCGGCTCGACAAGGCCGAGATCCGCCGCCGCGTCGACGAGACCCTGGCGACGACGGACCTCACGCAATTTGCCGACCGCAAGCCCGAGCAGCTTTCCGGCGGCCAGAAGCAGCGCGTGGCGCTCGCCCG
>CBFGOD010000074.1:0-13004 GCA_965650295.1 uncultured Shinella sp.
AGGCCATGCTGCCTGAGGTGCTGGATTGCGCGGCCGATTTCGGCATCACGGAAAAGAGCCTGTTCGGCGCGGAGATCCCGATCCTCGGCGTTGCCGGCGACCAGCAGGCGGCGACCATCGGTCAGGCCTGCTTCGAGCCGGGCATGATGAAATCGACCTATGGCACCGGCTGTTTCGCGCTGCTCAACACCGGCGCCGACATGGTGCGCTCGAAGAATCGTCTGCTCACCACCATCGCCTACCGGCTCGACGGCGAAACGACCTATGCGCTGGAAGGCTCGATCTTCATCGCCGGAGCCGCCGTGCAGTGGCTGCGCGACGGGCTGAAGGTCATCAAGGCCGCGCCCGATACGGGCGATCTCGCCGCGAAGGCCGATCCGACGCAGAATGTCTATCTCGTGCCCGCCTTCACTGGTCTCGGGGCCCCGCATTGGGACCCGGAGGCGCGCGCCGCGATCTACGGCATGACCCGCAACACGGGGCCGGCGGAATTCGCCCGCGCGGCGCTGGAGGCCGTCTGCTACCAGACGCGCGACCTGCTCGACGCCATGCACAAGGACTGGAAGGCCAACGGCAAGGAAACCGTGCTGCGCGTCGATGGCGGCATGGTCGCCTCCGACTGGACCATGCAGCGCCTCTCCGACATCCTCGACGCCCCCGTCGACCGCCCGACCATTCTGGAGACGACCGCGCTCGGCGCCGCCTGGCTCGCCGGCCAGCGCGCCGGTGTCTGGCCGGACCGCAAGGGTTTTGCGAAATCCTGGGCGCGGGACATGCGCTTCGAGCCCAAGATGGACGAGAAGACCCGCGCGGTGAAGATCAAGGGCTGGAAGGATGCGGTGCGACGCACGCTGAGCGCGGGGTAGGACTGAGCTTCACAACCCATTCCACGAAGGTTTGGAATTTGCCATACTTTGCTGAGGCGTAATATTCGCAGCATAGAGGAGGGGCAGAATGCGTGTGATGCTTACTGTGTGTTTGGGCATTCTGGCTGGCTGCAATTCAACGTCATCCGGTCAATGGCGTGAAGTCCAAACGAATACCAAGGAAAGTCGGTTTGAGCGAGCGAAGGCCATTTGCAACGGGAGAGCTGGCGAAACACAGGTTATGGCTGGTCGATATTGGATTGCTGGGGCTATCGCGTCAAATAGCACATTCAAAGCTTGCATGAGCGAGCAAGGATTTGTCCAAAATTGAGCTATTCATCTGGAGGTCACCAGATGCTATGGCGCTATCATGCACCAATCCCCGGCAATCGTCCCCGACCGATCCTGCGGCACCTGCACGCTCTGTTGTCGGTTGCCGGATATCGATCTGTTCGACAAGCCGGCCAATGCCTGGTGCCGGCATTGCATCGAGGGCAAGGGCTGTTCAATCTATGCGGACAGGCCGTCGGTCTGCCGCGACTTCCTCTGTCTGTGGATGACCGATGAGGCGCTCGGGGAAGTCTGGGAGCCATCCCGCTCGCATATGATGATCTATCGGCAGGGGCCGCAGATCACTGTTCTCGTGGATCCCGACCATCCCGATATCTGGCGGCGCGAGCCGTATCATGCGCAATTGCGGGCCTGGGCGGATGAAGCCGAGCCCAACGGCGGTTACGTCATCGTCTTCTGGCAGGACGACGTGTTCAAGATCTGAGCCCGCGCGATCTTCTGTCAAAAATCAAAAATAATCCGGTGCGCCCTGTCGGCTGAGCGGCTACTCCTACGTCTTTCAGTCAACGGGAGTTCACCATGCTGTATGCCGTTCTTTGTTATGATTGCGAAAGCGAAATCAATGCCTGGTCGAAGGAGCTGGACGACAAGGTCATGGCCGATCTCGGCGCCGTGAACCAGCGTTATGCGGAGGCCGGCAAGCTTGGTCCCGTTGCCCGGCTGATGCCGACGACGGCGGCTGTCACGGTGCGCAAGGGCGCGACCGATGACATCATCATGGATGGTCCTTTCGCGGAAACCAAGGAGCAGTTTCTCGGTTTCTTCGTGCTGGAGGCGGCCACGCTGGACGAGGCGATCACCTTCGCGCGCGAGCTTTCCGCTGCCAATCCGGCCAACGGCACCTATGAAGTCCGGCCGTTGCAGTTCTTCAATCCGGGAGTACCCATAACATGACAGACCTTGCCTGGATCGATCTGGCGCTGACATCGGCACGGCCGCAGGCCATGGGGGCGCTTTTGCGCTACTTCCGCAACCTCGACCTGGCGGAGGAGGCCTTTCAGGAGGCCTGCCTTCGCGCGCTAAAGAACTGGCCCGAAAAAGGCCCGCCACGCGATCCGGCAGCCTGGCTCATCTTCGTCGGGCGCAACAGCGGCATCGACCAGGTGCGCAAACGCGCCAAGCACCAGCCGCTTCCGCCCGAAGAAGTGTTGTCCGATCTGGAGGATACGGAAAGCGATCTCGCGGACCGGCTGGACGGCGCGCATTACCGCGATGATATCCTGCGCCTGCTCTTCGTCTGCTGCCATCCGGAGCTGCCGGCGACCCAGCAGATCGCGCTGGCTTTACGCATCGTCTCCGGCCTTTCGGTCAAGCAGATCGCGCGTGCCTTCCTCGTGTCCGAAGCGGCGATGGAGCAGCGCATCACGCGTGCCAAGGCCAAGGTGGCCGCCGCCGGCATTCCCTTCGAGACGCCGGATGCCGTGGCGCGCGCCGAACGGCTCGGTCTTGTCGCGGCGATGATCTATCTCGTGTTCAACGAAGGCTATTCGGCCGGCGTGCCCGAAAGGGCCGATACGCCGTTCTGCGCCGAGGCGATCCGGCTGGCGCGGCTGCTTTTGAAACTGTTCCCCTCCGAGCCAGAGATCATGGGGCTGACGGCGCTGCTGCTCATCCAGCATTCGCGGCTCGATGCCCGTTTCGATGCGGATGGCCAGCTCGTGCTTCTGGACGATCAGGATCGCTCGCTGTGGGACCGCGCGCTGATCGACGAGGCGCTGGTGCTGATCGACAAGGCGATCCGCCACCGCACGCCCGGCGCCTTCCAGATCCAGGCGGCGATTGCCGCCCTGCATGCCCGCGCAGCAACGGCGGCGGAAACGGACTGGCTGCAGATCGATCTGCTCTACCAGACGCTGGAGCGCCTGCAGCCGTCGCCGGTGGTGCGGCTCAACCGCGCCGTCGCGGTGTCAAAGCGGGAAGGGCCGGAGGCCGCGCTGGCGCTGGTCGAGCCGCTCTCGGAAAAACTCTCCGGCTATTTCTATTTTCACGGTCTGCGCGGCGGCCTGTTGAAGCAGCTCGGCCGTTACCGCGAGGCGCACGAGGCTTTTGACCGCGCCATCGCGCTCGCCACCACGCCGGCCGAGGCCGCCCATATCCGCCAGCATCTCGACAGCGTGCAGCGGGAGATGGCGGCGGCTGAAAAATAATCTGCGTTCGGTGTCGGATCGCTCCTCCCTCGGGCGTCCTTGATACGACCCAACCAAAACGCCCAAACGAGGAGGACACCATGACCGAGACCGCCGACATCAAGCCCGCCAACAGCCGCGAACTCGTGCTGACCCGCGTGTTGAACGCGACGCCTGCCCAGCTTTTCAAGGCCTGGACGACGCCCGAAATCCTGAAGGAGTGGTTCATGCCCAAGCCCTATGAACTGGCGCTTGTCGACATGGAGCCGCGCGACGGCGGCAAGTTCCGCACGGTCATGACCGGCCCAGATGGTTTCCACATGGATTCGACCGGCGTCTTCCTGAAGGTCGAGAAGGACAAGCGCATCATCACGACGGACGCCTTCGGTCCGGACTGGAAGCCGACCGAAAAGGCCTTCTTCAGCGCCGAAATCCTGTTCGACGATCTCGGCAACGGCCAGACGCGCTACACCGCCATCGCCCGTCACTGGAACGTGGAGGATTGCGAAGCGCACGAGAAGATGGGTTTTCACGAAGGCTGGGGGCAGGTGGCGACCCAGCTGGAAGAGGTGGCGTCGAAGCTTTAACCCCTGGACGGGGCGGGTAACCGCCCCGTTTTGTTCGACGCGGCAGGCGTGGTGAACACACTGTTTCCCGGCAGGGCCTTTCAACCCCTGCGGCCCGGCCATATGTGAGGAGAAATCCTTTCATCTGGAACATCTCCATGGAACTTGGCCTTTATACATTTGCCGATGTCGATCCCACCGCTGCCGACAAGGGGCGGGAGGGGGAACGGCGGTTGAAGAACCTGCTGGAGGAAATCGAGCTTGCCGATCAGGTGGGGCTCGATGTCTTCGGGTTGGGTGAGCATCACCGGCCGGACTATGCGGCTTCCGCACCTGCCGTCGTGCTGGCCGCGGCTGCCTCGCGCACGAAGAATATCCGGCTGTCCAGTGCGGTGACGGTGCTCTCGTCGGATGATCCGGTCCGTGTCTTCCAGCAGTTCGCGACAGTCGATCTCATCTCCGGCGGCCGGGCGGAAATCATGGCGGGGCGTGGCTCCTTCATCGAATCCTTCCCGCTCTTCGGCTATGCGCTTGACGATTACGACGTGCTTTTCGAGGAAAAGCTCGATCTGCTGCTGGCACTGAACGAGAGCGAAAAAGTCTCCTGGACCGGCACGATGCGCGCGCCGCTGCCGGGGCTCGGTGTCTATCCGCGTCCGGCGCATGGCAAGATGCCGATCTGGATTGCCGTCGGCGGCACGCCGCAATCGGTGGCGCGGGCCGGCGCCTATGGCCTGCCGCTGGCGCTTGCCATCATCGGCGGCACGCCATCGCGCTATGCGCCGCTCTTCGACCTCTACCGCGAAGCGGCGCGGCGTGCCGGTCAGGATGAGGCGAAGCTGAAGACCAGCATCAATGTGCACGGCTTCATCGCCGATACGACCGAGGCGGCGGCGGAGGCCTTCTATGGCCCGCAGGCCGCGGTGATGAACCGCATCGGCGGCGAGCGCGGCTGGGGGCCGACGAGCCGGGCGCAGTTCGACCAATCGACCGGCCCGACCGGGCATCTCTTCCTCGGCGATCCCGAGACGGTGGCCCACAAGATCGTCGCGCACCAGAAGATCTTCAGGAATGACCGCTTCCTGTTGCAGATGGCGATCGGGTTGATGCCGCATGATCAAATTTTGCGCGGAATCGAGCTGTATGGGACCCGCGTCGCACCGCTGGTGCGCGAGATGCTGGCGGAGCAATCGGCGAAGTCCGAGCCTGCTTCCGCCTGACAGCGGTGCGCGGGCGTGCTAGGACGCCCGCGAAAGAGAGACACGATGACCCTGGAAAACGACGACGACCTCAACGGCCTGAAGGCCATCGGCCGGATTTGCGCCAATGTGCTGCAACACATGCAGACGGCGGTGCGTCCCGGCATGACGACGGCCGAGCTCGACCTGATCGGCCGGCGCCTACTGGAAACCGCGGGCGCGGTTTCGGCGCCGGAGAGCTGCTACAAGTTTCCGGGCGCGACCTGCATTTCCGTCAATGAGGAAGTCGCGCATGGCATTCCTGGCGACCGGGTGATCCAGGATGGCGATCTCGTCAATATCGATGTCTCGGCGGTGCTCGACGGCTATTTTGCCGATACCGGCGCCTCTTTCGTTGTCGGGCGTTCGACGCCGGCGGTCGAACGGCTCTGCCGGGATGGCAAGCGGGCGCTGTGGGTCGGTCTGAAGGAAGTGAAGGCCGGCAAGCCGCTGGCGCAGGTCGGCAATGCCATCGGCGAATTCGCCCGCAAGAACCGCTACACGCTGATCGCCAATCTCGCCAGCCACGGCGTCGGCCGCTCGCTGCACGAGGAGCCGACGGAAATCGCCACCTGGCCCGATCCGCAGGAAACGCGCCGCATGACGGACGGCCTTGTCTTCACGGTCGAGCCTTTTCTGTCGCTCGGCGCCAACTGGGCCGAAAGCGGCGACCGGGACGAGTGGACGCTCTACAGCGAGCCGAATGCGCCGACGGTGCAGTTCGAGCACACGGTCGTTGCCACGCGCAACGGGCCGCTGGTCGTGACGCTGCCGGGCTGATCCGCGCGCTCCCGAGCCTTCACCGGCGCTGATCCGTCGATCAATTAATCTCGTTTGTCGCGGCCATGTTGCAGTGCAATGGTCGCGGCATGATGCAGCGCACGCCAGTTCTGTCGCACGAGCCCGTCCGGGCAGCCCTTGCCGGTGCGGTCGCGATGGCCGTCGCCATGGGCCTCGGCCGCTTCTTCTACACGCCTGTCTTGCCGGGCATGATGGCAGGCCTTGGGCTGAATGCGGCCGATGCCGGGATTATCGCCGCGGCCAATTTCGCGGGCTACCTGCTCGGTGCGGTGCTGGCGGCCTATGGCTGGGCGGCCGGGCTCGAGCGGCGCCTTGCGATCGGCGCGCTGGTGTCCACCGTGGTGCTGCTCGTCGCGATGGGATTGCTTTCCAGCGTCGCGGCGCTGTCCGTCGTGCGGTTTCTCGCCGGCCTCGCCAGCGCCTTCGGCATGATCTTCACCTCCGGCATCGTGTTGTCCATCGGCCTGCGCCATGGCGATCCGCGGGTGCAGATGGCGCATTTTTCCGGTGTCGGTTTCGGCATCGCGGTTTCGGCGCTGCTGGTCTATGTGCTCTCGCTCGTCGATACGGCGATGCTCCCGACCTGGCGCCTTGACTGGCTTGCCGGAGCAGCGCTTGCGGCCATCGGTCTGATCGTTGTGATAGGGCTTCTGCCGCGTCCGGAAAGCCATGCAGGCGCGCGGCGTGAACCGGCCATCGTCTGGACACGGCCGCTCTTGGCGCTGACGTTGAGCTACGGCTTGTTCGGCATCGGCTATGTCATCACTGCCACCTTCATCGTGGCGATCGCCCGGGAAGGCGCCCACAGTCCCTTGCTCGAAAGCTTGACCTGGCTGGTGACAGGTGCTTCAGCCGCCGTCTCCGTCATCGCCTGGAAACCGGTGGAGCGCCGCTACGGCGTGGCGGCCGCCTATCTCGCGGCGCTGCTGGTCGAGATGGTCGGCGTGGCCGTCACCGTGACGCTGCCGTTCCCGGCCTCCGCACTCATCGGCGGCGTGTTGCTCGGCCTCACCTTCATCGTCATCACCGCCTATGGCCTGCAGCTTGGCCGGGTTCTCGCCAGCGAAAGCCCGCGGCAGGTTCTGGCGTTGATGACGGCGGCTTTCGGCGTCGGCCAGATCCTCGGCCCGCTTGGAGCGGGCTTCCTTGCCGCGCGCACCGGCAGCTATGTCCTGCCCAGCCTCGCCGCCGCCGCCATCCTGCTTTTGGCCGCCGTGATCGTCGTGCTGGGCGGAACGCTCTCCATTAAATCTCGGTAATCCGGGCACTTGGCGATTGTTGCGATGGGCAAACTCCTCTAGGTTCGGCGCGAACCGGCGGCGCTGCTGCCATCAGAAAACGAAAGTTTCGCGCCTTGTTCCATTCCTTCTTCCCGCAGCCGAAGCTGTTCTTCACCTCCGGCGCCGTATGGACCATCATCTGCATCGCAGTCTGGTACACGGTGGGGCCGCAAATGGGGGCGGCCATCGGCCTGCCGCCGCTCGGGCCTGACGAAAAGGCGCCGATCGGCCTTGCCTATTTCTTCTCGCCTGACAATCTCTGGTTCTACCTCTATTTCACGATCTTCGTGCTGATCTTCGGCTTCGTCTGGAAAGCCATCGCGCGCAATCACCCCTGGGCGAACTGGGCCATCTGGGGCTCGGCCTTCATCATCTTCATCGCCTATTTCTCGGTGCAGGTGTCTGTCGCGCTCAACAACTGGCGCGGCCCGTTCTTCGATCTCTTCCAGGCGGCGCTTTCCAAGCAGGGCAACGTGACGACCGATCAGCTGTTCACCTTGCAGCTGCGCTTCCTTGAAATCGGCATGGTCGGCGTGGTGCTCAATGTGGTCACGGCCTTCTTTACCAACCACTATGTCTTCCGCTGGCGCACCGCTATGAACGACTACTACATGTCGAAGTGGTCGAAGCTGCGCCATATCGAAGGCGCCTCGCAGCGTGTGCAGGAAGACACGATGCGCTTCGCCAATATCCTGGAGGGGCTTGGCGTCACCTTCATTAATTCCATTATGACGCTGGTGGTGTTCCTGCCGCTGCTCTTCCGCATGTCGGAATATGTCGGCGACCTGCCGGTCATCGGCGCGGTTCCCCATGCGCTGTTCTGGCTCGCCATCGTCTGGTCGCTGTTCGGTACGGCGCTGCTCGCCATCGCCGGTATCAAGCTGCCCGGCCTGCAGTTCCGCAACCAGCGCGTTGAGGCGGCCTATCGTAAGGAACTCGTCTATGGCGAAGACCACGCGGATCGCGCCGACCCCGTCACGGTGCGGGAGCTGTTTGCCAATGTGCGGCGCAATTATTTCCGCATGTACTGGCACTACTGCTACTTCAACGTCGCGCGCTTCGGCTATGGCCAGCTCGACGCCATCTTCCTGAACTTCATCCTCATCCCGACCATCGTGGCCGGCCGCATCACCATGGGCACCTGGCAGCAGATCGCCACCGCCTTCGGCGAGGTGAGCAATTCGTTCCAGTATCTCGTGAACTACTGGTCGACGATCATCGAGCTGCTCTCGATCCACAAGCGTCTGAAGGCCTTCGAAGCAGCGATCGACGACAAGCCGCTGCCGGATATCGATGAACGCTACCTGCAACGGGCGGCCGATGAAGGCGAGCTTGCGGCCAACGAGCCGTAACGATCTTAAAGGGCGGCTTCGGTCGCCCTTTTTTCTTTGGCGAGAATGTCGAGGGCTTCGGCGTAGCTCACACAGGCGACATCGCTCTTGCCGCAGGTTTCCGTGAGGAACGTATTGAGCGCGCGCCAATAGGCGCCGGCGTTCATTTCCACGAAATGGAAGCCAAGCTGGAGAGGCACGCGCTCGCCGGCATATTGCTTGTCGAAGGCAGCGCGATAGGCGGCAAGCGTGCTTTCCTCGAAGGCGGCGCTTTTTTCCGGGTTCTCCTTGCCCTTGGAATGGCGGACATAGAGATTGTAGTCCATGGCAATGACCGGGCGCTGTGCGGTGCCCTCGGGGATCAGCGGCAGGCCGAAGCGTTGGATTTCGCCGCTGGCGACGGGCATGGCCGGACCTTTGGTCACGAGGCTTGCATCATAGGTGAAGCCGCTCGCTTCCAGGGCCTTGACCAGGCCGCTGCCGGCCGAAAGGTAGGGCGCGCGAAATCCCTTGATGTCCTTTTCGGCAAAATCCTGCCAGCCTGCGGGTTCCCGCTCCCCGACGCCGGCGCTCTGCCAGGCCGTCTTCAGGGCCTGCTGGAAGAAGGTGAATTCAGCCTTCCAGTCCTCGGCGCTCCATTTGCCGCCGTCGAAATGGCCGCAGGCATGGCTGCCGATGTCGTGGCCCTCAAGCTTTGCCAGCCAGATTTCGCCAAGCCGCAGGATCGTGTCCTCCTTGTCGGGCGAGAACCCGACATTGGACCGGCCGCGTTTTTCATGGGGCGCCTGGTATTGCGCGCGTTCCGATTTGGGGAAGAGGAAGGTGCAGGAGAGGAAATAGGTGAAATGCGCGCCGGTGCGCTTGGCCATGGCCCGGCTCTTTTCCCACAGCAGATTGTCATGCGCGCCGTCGAAGGAGACGATGACGAGCTGCTTGCGTTTGGCCGGCTCGATCGCATCGTCCTTGGCGAGAACCGGGCTTGCGGCAAGCACGGCGGCGAGGGGGAGGAGGAGAAATCGAGACAACATGGCTACCCGCGACAATTTGCAAAGGGTCTGTCATCGTTTCGGAATGCGGCAATCCTTTGATCGGGCTGGAATTGTCGCGCCGTGACGGTTATTCCAATGGAAACGGCTATCGGGCCGGCCTTTATTCAAGGGATATTTCCATGACGTTGCTGATCGCCGGTCTCGTTCTTTTCATCGCCACCCATCTTCTGCGCCCCTTCGCGCCGGGCCTGCGCAATGCCGGCATCGCCGCGCTCGGCAAGCCGGCCTGGATGGCGATCCACGGCATTGTCTCGCTGCTCAGCCTCGCGCTCATTGCCTATGGCTTCGTCGATGCACGGGAAAATGGCGGCGAGATGCTGTATTTCCCGCCGACTTTCCTCTCGCATATCGCGCTGACGCTGATGCTGATCGCCTCGATCTGTCTCGTCGCCGGCTTCCTGCCTGCCGGTCATATTCGCACGAAGCTGAAGTTCCCGATCCTCGTCGCCATCAAGATCTGGGCACTCGCTCATCTGCTGGCGAACGGCGAGAGCTATTCGGTGCTGCTGTTCGTGACGATCCTCGCCTGGGCCGTCATCCTGCGCATCTCGCTGAAGAAGCGCATCGCGGCCGGCGAGACCACGCTGCCGGTTTTCGTCTCGGTGAAATACGACCTGATCGCCGTCGTCATCGGCCTCGCGATCTACGCCGTAATCGTGCTCAAGCTGCACGAATTGGTGATCGGCGTCGCTCCGCTGCCCTGATCCCCTGCGTTTTCGCGCCTGCCCCCTTACAACGCGGTGAAAATGGGGTAGAAGGCGCGAACTCCAATCGTCAGCAAGAGCCGGGCAGGGAATGGTAAATCAGGACGACAGCTTTATCCGCGAGGTGAACGAGGAACTTCGCTCCGACCAGATGCGTCTGGTCTGGAAGCGTTTTGGCCGCATCCTCATCGGCCTCGCCGTCCTCGTCGTTCTCGGCACGATCGGCAAGGTGAGCTACGAATATTGGCGCGACAGCGAGGCTTCCGCCGCCGGCGACAGCTTCCTCGGCGCGCTGACGCTGGCCCGCGAAGGCAAGAACGAAGAAGCGCTTGCCGCGCTCACCGCGCTCGAAAAGGACGGTTTCGGCTCCTATCCGGTGCTCGCGCGTATGCGTTCGGCCTCGCTTCTTGCTGCAACCGACGCGCAGGGCGCCGTCAACGCCTTCACGGCGATCGCCAAGGACAGCGCGGTGCCGGAAGCGCTGCGCGATGCCGCCCGCCTGCGCGCCGCCTACTTGCTGGTCGATACCGGCACCTATGAGCAGGTCTCGGCGGAAGCCGAACAGCTCGCCACGCCGCAGAGCGCGCTTCGCCACTCCGCCCGCGAGGTTTTGGGTCTCTCCGCCTACAAGCATGAGGACTACGCCCGCGCCAAGGAATGGTTCGAGGCCATCATCAACGACAGCGAGAGCCCGCGCAACGTCGCCAACCGCGCGCAGATGCTGCTTGACCTGATTGCTGCAAGCGGCAAGCTGTCCTCCTAAAGCCGGTCTTTCGCCGGTCACGAAACGGAACACGTCCATGAGCTTCACCGTCGCCATTGTCGGACGCCCGAATGTCGGCAAGTCCACCCTGTTCAACAGGCTCGTGGGCAAGAAGCTTGCGCTGGTCGATGACACGCCCGGTGTCACCCGTGACCGCCGGCCGGGTGAAGCCAAGCTCATTGACCTGAAATTCCACATCATCGACACGGCCGGTCTCGAAGAGGCAGCACCCGAGACGTTGCAGGGCCGCATGCGTGCCCAGACCGAAGCGGCGATCGAAGAGGCGGATCTGTCGCTCTTCGTCGTCGACGCCAAGACGGGCCTGACGCCGGTCGATACCGCGCTGGCCGACATGCTGCGCCGCAAGGGCAAGCCCGTTGTGCTCGTCGCCAACAAATCGGAAGCCAAGGGATCCGACGGCGGTTTTTATGATGCCTATACGCTCGGCCTGGGCGAACCGACACCGATCTCCGCCGAGCACGGCCAGGGCATGCTCGATCTGCGCGATGCCATCGTCGCGGCGATCGGCGAGGAGCGCGCCTACCCGGAAGACGACGAGGCCGTCACCGATATCGATGTGCGCGGCGAACTGGCGGACGCGGCCGAAGAGGACGAGGATTTCGAGCCGGAATATGACGAGACGAAGCCGCTGCGCGTCGCCATCGTCGGCCGCCCGAATGCCGGCAAGTCCACGCTGATCAACCGCTTCCTCGGCGAAGACCGTCTTCTGACCGGCCCGGAAGCGGGCATCACGCGCGACTCGATTTCCGTCGAATGGGACTGGAAAGGCCGCACGATCAAGATGTTCGATACGGCCGGCATGCGCCGCAAGGCCAAGGTGCAGGAGAAGCTGGAAAAGCTTTCTGTCGCCGATGGCCTGCGCGCCATCCGCTTCGCCGAGACTGTTGTCATCGTCTTCGACGCGACCATTCCCTTCGAAAAGCAGGACTTGCAGATCGTCGATCTCGTGCTGCGCGAAGGCCGCGCCGCCGTGCTCGCCTTCAACAAATGGGACCTGATCGACGACCCGCAGGCTGTGCTCGCGGATCTGCGCGAAAAGACCGAACGTCTGCTGCCGCAGGCGCGCGGCATTCGCGCCGTGCCGGTGTCCGGCCAGACGGGGCGGGGCCTCGACAAGCTGATGCAGTCGGTGATCGACACGGACCGCACCTGGAACCGCCGCATCTCGACCGCCAAGCTCAACCGCTGGCTCGATGCGCAGCAGACGCAGCATCCGCCACCGGCCGTCTCCGGCCGCCGCCTGAAGCTGAAATACATGACGCAGGTGAAGGCCCGCCCGCCGGGCTTCATGGTGTCGTGCACGCGCCCGGACGCGCTGCCTGAATCCTATATCCGCTACCTCACCAATGGCCTGCGCAACGACTTCAACCTGCCGGGCGTGCCGATCCGCATCCATTTCAGGGCGACGGACAACCCGTTTGCCTCGAAGGCGAAGAAGAAGCGCTGATTTCTGGATCGGGCGGATGTGCGCCGATCGATTTTGGTGCCGATCCGATCAATCAGCCTTTCGGCAGCTTGTCCTTTGCCACCAATGCGCCGTGATGCTGGATGACGGCGGCGGCGACGGCGGCGGCGAAGCGGGCGGCGGCCTCCGGGTTGTTCTCCACCGCTAGGTGGGCGAGGAACGCGCCGTTGAAGCTGTCGCCGGCGCTGGTCGTGTCGACGATCGTTTTCACCTCGGCGGAGGGGACATGGTTGCGCGTGTCGCCGAAGACGAGCGTGGCGCCCTTGCTGCCATCCTTCACCACCAGCCCGTCGACACCGAGCGCGCGGTAGCGGGCGATCGTGTCCTCCAGCGTGGCGTCGCCGAAATGGCTGGTCTCGTCGTCGAGGCTCGGCATGACGAGCGTTGCTGCCCGCGCGCCCTCGGTGATGGTCGTGCGCATATACTCCGCATCGTCCCAGAGG
>CBFGOD010000075.1:0-12982 GCA_965650295.1 uncultured Shinella sp.
GCGCAAGCCAAACCGGCACTGACGCGCGATCCGCCTTGGTGCCACAGCCCCCTTCCCCGTTTTAATCCCGTATCCTGCAAAGACCCCGAAACGCCGCCGACATCCATACCCGACTCGAAAATCGGCCGGACTTGACACATACCGACCGTATGGTATGTTTTCCACATGCCCAGACCGACCAAACACGCGCCCGAACGGGGCAATGCACGCACCCGGCTTCTCGAAGCCGCCCGCGACCTGATCCGCGCCAAGGGCTTTGCCGGCACCAGCGTCGATGATCTCTGCAAGGCGGCGGATGTGACGAAGGGCGCCTTCTTCCACCATTTCTCCAGCAAGGAGGCGCTCGGCGTCGCCGCGGCGGATTTCTGGGCGGAAACGACGAGCGCCTTCTTCGAGGCAGCGCCCTATCACGGGCCGACCGATCCGCTCGACCGCGTGCTCGCCTATGTCGCCTTCCGCAAGGCGATCATTGCCGGTGAGATCGCCGAGTTCACCTGCCTCGTCGGCACATTGGCGCAGGAGGTCTATGCCAGCGCGCCCGATATTCGCGATGCCTGCGCGCGCAGCATATTCGGCCACACCGCAACGCTGGAGGCCGATATCCAGGCGGCCCGGCAGGCACGCGGCATCGATGCCGGCTGGACGGCCGAGAGCCTCGCCCGCCACACGCAGACCGTCATCCAGGGCGCCTTCGTGCTCGCCAAGGCCGCCAACGATCCGGCGCTGGCCCGCGAAAGCCTCGACCATCTCGATCGATACATCCGGCACTTGTTTCATTTAACCAGGGAGCATGCAGCATGACGAAGACCACGATCATCGGATGCCGATGCGGCAAGACGCATTTCGAGGCGACAGGCGAACCGATCCTCGTTTCGGAATGCCTGTGCAACAGCTGCCGGGCCGCCGCCGCCCGTCTCGAACGCCTGCCCGGCGCAAACCCCATGCTGACGCCCTACCAGGCGACGCCAAGCGCGGAGTACCGCAAGGACCGCATCAAGATCCTGTCCGGCGCGGAAAGCCTCCGGGAGTTTCGCCTCACCACCGATGCCGGCTCGCGCCGCATCGTCGCGACCTGCTGCAACACGCCGGTCTTCCTGGAGATGAAAGGCGCGCACTGGCTGAGCGTCTATCTGCATCTCTGGCCCGCCGCGACCCGGCCGAAGCCCGAGCTGCGCACCATGGTCGGCGACCTCAAGGACCCGTCCGCCCTTCCCGCCGACATTCTCAACCTGAAGACCCATCACCTGGCCTTCTACGCCAAGCTTCTGAAAGCCTGGATCGCGATGGGTTTCCGCACCCCCAAGATCGATGTGAGAGGAGCAATCGATGCCTAGCGAAAAGATATCCATCGAAAACGTGCTTCGGCCCGGCAAGACCTATCGCGCCGACCGCGCGAAATACGAGGCGATGCGGGCGGCCCTTCTGACCATCCTGCCCGGCGAGGCCCCCGGCCTGACGTTGCCGGCAGCGCGCGACGCGCTTCTGCCGCATCTGTCTGAGGAGCTGTTTCCCGGCGGCGACAAGGCCGGCTGGTGGCTGAAGGCCGTGCAGCTCGACCTCGAAGCCAAGGGCGTCATCCGCAGGGCGCCAAACAGCCCGGTGCGGCTCTACCGGTCCGCCGCCTGAGACACGTTACCAACGCCTACTTATAAAGTGCAGCCCCGAGCGTCCAATTTCCGCCTTCAATCAATCGGAAAGGAGCGCTCGGGGCTTTTCATTTCTCCGCCGTCCCTTCAAAGATACCCCGACTGATTCGAGATTCCGAGGTTTTCATGGGTTTTGCTCCCCTTTCCCGGCTGTCCCGGGCGGCATTCGGCCTTGCCGTCTTCTCGCTCGGCGCCATGGCGCTTCCGTCGCTTGCAGCGGCGCAGCAGCCCGGCACCGTGAAATCGAACCATGGCGCCTGGTCCATCGTCTGCGACCAGCCGGCCGGCGCCTCGGGCGAACAATGCGCGCTGATGCAGAACGTGCTGGCTGAAGACCGCCCGGAACTCGGCCTCTCCGTCGTCGTGCTGAAGACCGCCGACCGCAAGGCCAAGATTCTGCGCGTGCTCGCACCGCTCGGCGTGCTGCTGCCCAACGGTCTGGGCCTCAATGTCGACGGCAAGGATATCGGCCGCGCCTATTTCGTGCGCTGCTTCGCCGATGGCTGCTATGCCGAAGTCGTGCTCGAGGACGAGCTTTTGAAGACCTTCCGCTCCGGCGCGACGGCCACCTTCATCGTCTTCCAGTCGCCGGAAGAAGGCATCGGCATCCCCGTCGACCTCAAGGGCTTCGGCGAAGGCTACGACGCGCTGCCGTAAGCGCTCAGGCATACCCCAGAAACACGGCAAGGCTGCGCATGATCGCGGCCATTGTGTCACGATCGAGCCTGCCGATCGTGCCGCCGATCTTGTCGCGGCGGACCGTCATGATCTTGTCGATCATGACTTGAGACGGCTTGCGCAGCCCGTTCGTACCGCTCGGCTCGATGGAAATGCGCAGCAACGGCGCATCCTGGTGCGTACCGGAGATGAGAAGGACTGTGACGGTCGGTATTTGCGCAAACAAGTCCGACTGGACGACCAGTGCGGGCCGTGGCTTGCCGAAATCTCCCGGTATCGCCACCGTAACCAGATCGCCGCGCCTCACGCTTCAGAACCGACCATGTCGAGAAAAGCAGCGTCCAGAAAGCCGTTCAGGTCATCGTCATCTGCTTCCGCCGCGGAAATAATTCTGGATTGGCGCAGGCACTCTTCCGAAAAGCCGCTTTGTCGCGTGTTCGGAAGCCATATCTGCACGGGCCGCAGACCGGCAGCCCGCAGCGCTTCCCGCCGCTTCTGTACCCGTTCACTGACAGCCTTGGCCATCGTGCAAGCACTCCAGTTTCGTTACATGTAACATAAGATCGCAGGAGCACCCTGTCAAGTTTCGCCACCGTTCTCAAAGAGCAACTTGCCGTTCCACCACGCCATCTCTACATGAGAGACACTCAAATGCTGCGGAGCCTGCCATGAACGACCTCCTCTCCCTTTTCGATGCCGACGAGGCATCCGTGCAGGCGGTGCTTCGGGAAACCTTGAAAAGCGCCGATGACGGCGAGCTCTATCTCGAACATGCGCAGGCGGAATCGCTGTCCTTCGACAATGGCCGCCTGAAGGGCGGCAGCTTCAACACCGACCAGGGGTTTGGCCTGCGCGCCGTTGCGGGTGAGGCTGTCGGCTATGCGCATTCCGGCGAGATGACGCTGTCGGCGCTGAAGCGCGCGGCCGATTCGGCCGGAGCCGTGACGCGCGGCTATTCCGGCACCTATGCCGCAGCCCCCCAGGGCACCAACCGCCAGCTTTACAGCCCCGACAATCCAATCGGCTCGCCGACCTTCGAAGCGAAGGTGGCGCTCTTGACCGAGATCGACGCCTATCTGCGCGGCAAGGACCCCAAGGTGCGGCAGGTCACGGCCTCGGTGGCGGCCAGCTGGCAGGTCGTCAACATCCTGCGCGCCGATGGCCACCGCGTCACTGACATAAGGCCCATGACCCGCGTCAACATTTCCGTCGTCGTCGGCCAGGGCGACCGGCAGGAGACCGGCAGCTACGGCATCGGCGGGCGCACGACCTTCGATGCCTTCCTGACCGAGGAAAGCTGGCATGCCGGCGCCGACGAGGCGCTGCGCCAGGCGCTCGTCAATCTCGAGGCGATCGAAGCGCCGGCGGGCACGATGGATGTCGTGCTCTCCAACGGCTGGCCGGGCGTGATGCTGCACGAGGCCGTCGGCCACGGGCTGGAAGGCGATTTCAACCGCAAGAAGACCTCGGCCTTTGCCGGCCTGATGGGCGAGCAGGTGGCGGCCAAGGGCGTTACCGTTGTCGACGACGGCACGATCGACAATCGCCGCGGCTCGATTACCGTCGACGACGAGGGTACGCCTTCGGCCTATAATGTGCTGATCGAGGACGGCAAGCTGGTCGGCTATATGCAGGACCGGCAGAATGCCCGGCTGATGGGCATGAAGGCGACCGGCAACGGCCGCCGCCAGGGCTATGCCTATCGCCCCATGCCGCGCATGACCAACACCTACATGCTCTCGGGCGACAAGACGCCGGACGAGATCATCGCCTCCGTCAAGAACGGCATCTACGCCGTCTCCTTCGGCGGCGGGCAGGTGGATATCACCTCCGGCAAATTCGTCTTCGGTTGCACGGAAGCCTATCTCATCGAGAACGGCAAGGTGACGGCCCCCGTCAAGGGCGCCATGCTGATCGGCAACGGCCCGGACGCCATGCGCCGCGTCTCGATGGTCGGCAACGACACCAAGCTCGACACCGGCATCGGCAATTGCGGCAAGGCCGGCCAATGGGTGCCGGTCGGCGTCGGCCAGCCGCATCTGCGCATGGACCAGATCACCGTCGGCGGGACGAAGACCTAAGGGCCGTCCCCTGCGCGCACATCGAGACGCTTCAAAAGCCACAGCCGAAACGCCTGCGCCTCCGGCGAAAGACGCTTGAAGCTGCGCGCCACCAGCCAATAGGCGCCGTGGCGGATCGAGATATCGAAGGGCTGGACGAGGCGGCCGGCGGCGATGTCCTCGGCGGCGAGAAAACGATCGACCAGTGCCACGCCGTGGCCGCGCAGCACCGCCTGCAGCACCAGATTGCCCTCGGCGAAAATCTGCGCGCGGCCGAGCGGCGCATCCGGCAGGCCGGCGGCGGTGAACCAGCGTTCCCAGACGCTGCGGGTTTCCTCGTGCAGCAGGGTATGCGTCAGAAGATCAGCGGGCGTTTCAAGCGGCGGGCTGTTTGCAAGCAGGCTTGGCGCAATGACCGGCACCATGTCCACATCCGTCAGGTGATCGACCTCCGTGCGCGGCCAGGCCTTGGCGTCCATGCCGTGACGAATGGCGATCTCCGCCTCATGGGTGCGGAATTCGATGAGCCGCATGTCGGAATCGACCGCCACATCCACCTCGGGGTGGCCGGAGCGGAAATCGTCGAGATGCGAGACGAGCCAGCCGGCGGCGAAGGACGGTTCGGCGCTGATTTCCAGGAGACCGCCGCCGCGCCGGCCGCGGATTTCCGACAGGCTCGCATCCATCGCATCGAAGCTGCGCGAGAGCACGCCAAGCAGCGCATGGCCTGACGGCGTGAGGCGCACCGCCCGGTGGCGGCGCTCGAAAAGCGGCTTGCCAAGCTCGGCCTCCAGCTCCTTCACCTGCCGGCTGACGGCGGCCTGGGAGACCGCAAGTTCATCGGCCGCCAGGGTAAAGCTGCCGAGCCGGCCCGCCGCCTCGAAACTCCGCAATGCCGTCAAGGGCAACCGTCCACGCTTCATCGCATAACCTCAAGTCATCCGAAATCGACGATAAACTCGTTTGAGCGAAAGAGGCAAGCGGGCGGACAATAGAGGCAATTCAAGTTTGCCTGGAGGAGATGACATGTTCATCCCGATCATCACCGTCTTTTCGGACGTCATCCAACTCATCACTTTTCAACCGCGGACCGGGGGAAATTTCTCGTTCCGAAGCCCCTGCCCCGAGGAGGATTTTGCGCTGGCGGAAACGAAATGCGCTGTCCGGCCGATCGCGGCGCTGCGCTCCAGCCTTGAAAACAAGCCCACCCCTCTCCCGCGCCATGAAAGGGTGCCGGCAGGCGGATGAGGCCCTGCCGCCGGCCGGGATTCGAGCGGGATGGTTGAGAAAGCATAGGGCGGCGAGCCGCGTTAACGGCTCGGATACCATGCAAGCCGCATAAAGGCGGCTGGTTCAACCATCAGGAGGCGGGAATGCCGATCCGCAGCGTCATGCGACAGGGGCTCAAGCGCGCCGTCATCACCGGCGGGCTCGAAGTCGCGCATCTGGCGGAGCGTGCCGGCCTGATGGCCTCGGCGCGCGGCATGGGCGCGATCTTCACGCTGCATCATGTGCGGCCGAAGACGCCGCAGGTCTTCGATCCGAACGCCCATCTGGAGATCACGCCGGAATTCCTCGATGCCGCCATCGGGCATCTGACGGAGGAAGGCTACCAGTTCGTCTCGCTCGCCGACATGCCGGCGCGGCTGGCCATCGCCCGCGCGGGCGAGCGCTTCGCCGCCTTCACGCTCGACGACGGCTATCGCAACAATGCTGTCCACGCCCAGCCGGTCTTCACGCGCCACAAGGTGCCGTTCACGGTGTTCGTGGCCCCCGGCTTTGCCTGCAAGACCCACGGCATCTGGTGGGAGACGCTGACGGAACTCCTGCGCATTGCACCCCATCTCGATTTCGATTTCGGTTCCGGCACCGTCACCTTGCCGCTGGCGACGCCGTTCCAGAAGCAGACGGCCTTCGAGCGCTTCACCCGCTTCGTCCGTGTGGAAACCGAAGAAACCGCAGCCATCGAAAAGCTCGATGCGGCCGCCCGCGCCCATGGCATCGATCCGCTGATGATCACCGAACGGCTGATCATGCGCGAGCCGGAACTGAAAAGCCTCGTGCTCAACCCGCTCGCGACGATCGGTGCGCATACGGTGAGCCACCGGGCACTCGCCCGTCTTTCAGATGCCGAAGCCCGCCGCGAAATGGACGAATCCGCCGAGCGCATCGCCGCGATCACCGGCCGCCGCCCGGATAGCTTCGCCTACCCCTATGGCGACCGCGCCGCCGTCTCGCCGCGTGAGCACCAGCTCGCCAGGGATCTCGGCTTCCGTGTGGCGGTGCTGACGGATCCCGGCACGCTTTCCGCACGCTCCTTCGACACCCCGACGGCGCTGCCCCGCATTTCGCTGAACGGGCTTTATCAGAAGCCGAAATATGTCGGGGCGCTGGCCTCCGGCATCCCCTTCCGGCTGATGCGGCGTTAAACCTGCATTCTCACGGATACATCCTGACCTTCGTCCAGCCCTTGCCGTCGTCGGCGCGGCGGAATTCCACGCGGTCGTGCAGGCGGAAGGGGCGGTCGTGCCAGAACTCGATCGACACGGGCTTCAGGCGGAAGCCGGACCAGTGCGGCGGGCGGGGGATTTCGCCGATCGCGTAGCGGGCGGTGTATTCGGCGACCGCCTTTTCCAACGCGAAGCGGCTTTCGAGCGGACGCGACTGCTTGGAGGCCCAGGCGCCGATGCGGCTGCCGCGCGGGCGCGAGGCGTAATATTCGTCGGCCTCGGCGTCGCTGACGACCTCGATCTCGCCGCGGATGCGGATCTGGCGGCGCAGCGATTTCCAGTGGAAACACATCGCCGCCTTGTGCGCCGAGAGGATTTCCTGGCCCTTGCGGCTCTCGAAATTCGTGTAGAACACGAAGCCCCGCTCATCGAAACCCTTCAGCAGAACCATGCGCACATTGGGCAGGACCGTCTCGTCGACCGTGGCGAGCGCCAGCGCATTGTCATCGTTCGGCTCGCTCTTGCCGGCATCCGAAAGCCAGCTTCCGAACAACGCATAGGGTTCGTTTTCCTCGGTGAAGTCACCGCTTGTTAACGCATTTTCGCTCATATTCGATTCAAAGCCGATCTTTTTGGGCCGATTTAGGCCGATCTTTTCGACTGCATGAGGCAGGTGGAGTGAACGTCATAGCAAAGTCGCGACCGGAGACAAAGCCATACTGGGCGCGCTGCATCGTCCTCGCAGCAGTCACGACCTCGGCCGCGTTCCTGTCGGGCTGCATGGGTGGCCTCGACCTCTTCGAAGACAGCAAGGTCGACAGCACCATCCGCACCAGCACCGTTGCCAATGGCGAGCGTCTTTCCGACGAGACGACGGTGCGCAATGCCGTCTCCTCCGCCGATCTGGCGCAGGCCGCGGGCCAACCCATTCCCTGGGCGAACTCCGCCTCGGGAAGTGCAGGCGTCATCAGCACGATTGCCGAAAACCACGATACGGCAGGGCGCACCTGCCGCGATTTCGTGACGACGAAACACTCCTACCAGGGCATCGCCAACTATTCCGGCCGCACGTGCCTCGGCAATTCCGGCGAATGGCTGCTGCTGGCCTTCGACAGGCAGGGCTAAGCCTATCTTAGCAATCTGTAAACCCTAACGCGTAACCGGCGGTTAGAACGTCGCCCGCTACCATGAGCGGTAAAACGAGACGGGTGGTAGTTATGCGTGATCCCTATTCGGTTCTTGGCGTGAAGCGGAATGCCGGCCAGGACGAAATCAAGGCGGCGTGGCGTTCGGTGGCGAAGGCCGTGCATCCCGACCAGAATCACGACGACCCCAACGCGACCGTGCGCTTCACCGAGGCCGGCCGCGCCTATGACCTGTTGCGCGATCCCGACAAGCGCTCCCGCTACGACCGCCAGCAGCGCGAGGCCGAGTTTCGCCGCATGGAGCAGATGCGCCAGCAGCAGGCCGACCGCAAGGCGAAGGCCGAAGCCCCCCGCCAGCAGGACGGACCGCGCGTTTCCGGCGAGGCTGCCGAAGACATGATCGCCCGCATCTTCGGCGTCGATTCGCGCGGCCAGCCGGCCGAAGCGAAGCCGCGCCCGCAGCCACAGCCGCAACCCCAGGCGCAGGCGCAGGCGCAAGCCGGTGCATCTACACCCGCCCAGGAGGCCCGCAAGGCCGCCGAGGAATCGGCAGCCGACCCGGCAATGCCGGCCCGCGGCACCGCGCCGGGTGCCGCCATCATCTCCGCCATCATCCGCCGCATCCGCGGCACGCGTGCCACGGTCGAGAAGGCGCCGGATCTCGTCGCCGACGTCACCGTCAGCGTGGAAGACATCCTCAACCGCGTGCGCCCGACCATCGAGACGCCGGAAGGGCAGACCATCCGCGTTCCCGTCGGCGCCGGTACGACCGATGGACAGGTGATCCGCCTCAAGGAGGCCGGCCATCGCATCGAGAACCTTCGACGCGGCGATGCGGTCATTACCGTGCGCGTGGCACCCGGCCGCTTCCGTGTCGATGGCTTCGACCTCCGGGTCGATCTGCCGGTGACGATCGAGAACGCCGTTCTCGGCTGCGAAATGACTATCGAGGGTCCGGCCGGTCCGCTTTCCGTCACGGTGCCGGCCTGGTCCGGCTCCGACCAGACGATCCGCATTCCCGATGAAGGCCTCGTCAAGGAAAACGGCGAGCGCGGCGATCTCATCGCCGAAATCCGGCTGCTGCTCTGGGAAAAGCCGGATGCGAAGATGATCGACCTCATGCGGTCGCTGCGCGAAGGCCTCTACCTTTAATCGATTTATGAACTTTCAGTGAAAGATGCACCCATTGTTACGGATGCTAACAGTTCCTGAACTGGCGCGCGCTTGAACCGCATTGCCGCCTATGCCATAGGCAAGTTCGACTTACTTCACGCAACTCCAAGAACGCAAAGCCTTTTCGCGTATTTGCGGGAGTTGCTCTAGACTTCAGAGGGGCAAACCATGGTTCAGGCATCTGGTCTGATGAAGGGCAAGCGCGGCGTCATCATGGGCGTCGCCAACAACCGTTCCATCGCCTGGGGCATCGCCAAGGCTATCCACGCACAGGGCGGCGAGATCGCCCTCACCTATCAGGGCGATGCGCTGAAGAAGCGCGTCGAGCCGCTGGCGGCCGAAATCGGCGCGGTGCTGGCTGGCGATTGCGATGTTTCGGACGAAGCGTCGATCGATGCGGTCTTCGACAATATCGAGAAGACCTGGGGCAAGATCGACTTCCTCGTGCATGCCATCGGCTTCTCCGACAAGGACGAACTGACCGGCCGCTACGTCGACACGACGCCGGGCAACTTCGCCAAGACGATGCAGATCTCGGTCTATTCCTTCACCTCGGTCGCCCGTCGTGCGGAAAAGCTGATGACCGACGGCGGCTCGATGCTGACGCTGACCTATTATGGCGCAGAGAAGGTCATGCCGAACTACAACGTCATGGGCGTTGCAAAGGCGGCCCTCGAAGCGAGCGTGAAGTACCTCGCCGTCGACCTCGGCCCGAAGAACATCCGCGTCAACGCCATCTCAGCCGGCCCGATCAAGACGCTCGCCGCTTCCGGCATCGGCGACTTCCGCTACATCCTCAAGTGGAACGAGTACAATGCGCCTCTGCGCCGTACCGTCACCATCGAGGAAGTGGGTGATGTCGGTCTCTACATGCTGTCGGACCTGTCGCGCTCGGTGACCGGCGAGACGCATCACGCCGACAGCGGCTACCATGTCGTCGGCATGAAGGCCGTCGACGCGCCCGACATCTCCGTCATCAAGGACTGACCCGGAGCCCCGCATCTTGCTCATCTACATGATCCGCCACGGCCAGACCGCGTGGAATGCTGAGGGCAGGCTGCAGGGACAAAAGGACATTCCGCTCAACGATACCGGCCGCGCTCAGGCGGCCGGCAACGGCCACGCCCTCAAGGCGCTTCTCAGCGACACCGTTCCGGATTTCGATTTCGTGGCAAGCCCGCTCGGGCGCACGCGCGAGACAATGGAAATCCTGCGCCGCGCCATGGGTCTCGACCCCCTCGCCTATCGCACCGACACGCGTCTCGTCGAAGTCTCCTTCGGCGACTGGGAAGGCCATACGCTGGAAGAGCTGGAAACGATGACGCCGGACCGCGTCAACGAACGCCGGCACTCGAAGTGGAACTTCATTCCGCCGGGCGAGACGGCCGAAAGCTACGAAATCCTCTGCTGGCGCATCGGTTCGTTTCTCGCCGAGATCGACCGGCCGACCGTCTGCGTCAGCCATGGCGGCGTTTTCCGCGCGGCGTTCCGGCTCAATGGCATGGCGGAGGAGGAAGCGGCCAACACCCCCATCTTCCAGGACCGTGTGCTCAGGCTGGACGCGACGGGCATGCACTGGCTCTGACGGACCGAAACCCTGATTACTGGATGATCTCGAGATCGTTGATGACGCGCTTGCCGTCGACCTCGGTGTAGAACACCAGCACCTTCACGCCCGGCTCCAGACCTTCGAAGTTGAACTCTTCCGGCGCCTGGTACTTCTTGCCGTCGTCGAGCGACAGCGAGAGATTGCCCGTGTCGACATTGGTGATCGTCGCCTCCACGTCGGCGCTTTCGGCCGAGGCGACGAGCGGCGAGAGGAAAACGGCCGTGGCCATCAAAGCTGCGATCAACAACCGCATCGTACGAACCCCTGGAAATGAATCAGTCTTTTTGCTGGTCACGTCAGATGCCCCCGAAATATGGCGAAATTCGCCCTCGTCGCCCACAATGTCGAAATGGATGGCCGGAAAGATCATACGAATCAAGGCGGGCTGCCGCGTCATCCCCTGGATTGTCTGACAAATGGAAAACCTGGGGCTGTCCCAAAGCGGGAAAACACCGGGTGAACAGCGCGGAAATACAAGTATTTCAGCTGCTTATAAATGCAATTTTAAGGACCCCGCCCGTACCGTTTCGGGATCATCGGGGAACGATTTCTTGCCTTTGCCTGCCGCTCTTCGCCATTCTCTGGCGTCCATTGCAGAATGGGCGCGGCCTTCGCTCGTGCCGGCCGCTATCGCCGGCGTCGTCATCCTGGCGGCGGGCATCTTCTACGAGCAGCAGAACGAGCGCATCTATCGCAACGAACTGCAGGCCCATGTCGCCGGCGATCTCGCGCTGATCGGCGCGCGGCTGCAAAGCGAGATCAACAGCGATGTCGCGGCGTTGCGCAGCGTCGCCAACATGTTTGCGGTCGCCCCGCAGCAGGCCTCGCTCCAGTTCAACGTCTTCGCCCGCAAGCTGCTTTTGCAGAACAGCCATTTCCGCCGCGTCGGCATCGCCCCGGGTGCCAAGGTCAGCCAGGCCTTCCCGCTCGACG
Source organism: uncultured Shinella sp. (assembly GCA_965650295.1). Taxonomy (GTDB): domain Bacteria; phylum Pseudomonadota; class Alphaproteobacteria; order Rhizobiales; family Rhizobiaceae; genus Shinella. Next base: position 11,695 of record CBFGOD010000075.1, read on the forward strand.
GCAATCAGCATTATCTCGGCACCGACTTCAACCGCTTTCCCACCTTCCGCCGGGCCGCCCAGACGGACCGCTCGCGCGGCCGGCCGGTAATGTTCGGCCCGATCGAATTCGCCAAGGGCGGGCGCGGCTTCCATCTCTTCATGCCCGTGTTCACCACCGTCGATGCGCGGCATTACTTCTGGGGCTATATCGACGGGCTCGTCGATGAGCGCAAGCTCTTCACCGATGCGGGGCTGATCGGCCCCGACATGCATTCCCGCCGGGACATTCGCCAGCACGAGCCCGATATCCAGCTCGCCATCCGCGACGTCAGCGTGGCCGATAACATCATCGATCCCTTCTTCGGCGATGCCGAGATCTTCGAAAACAATCCGGTCCTGGAAGTGCTCGATTTTCCGGGTGGACGGTGGGAGCTTGCCGCCGTTCCCAAGCAGGGATGGCATCACCCGCCGGAAAACCTGACGCAGGTGCGGATGTTCATCCTCGCCGCAGCCCTCGTCGTCATCGTGCCGATCCTGCTCACCGGCGGCCTCGTCAGCGAACGCCAGCGCAATATCGCACGTCTGAGAGCGCGCGAGCGGCAGGTGCAGTCGCTCTCGCAGCGCCTCGACATCGCGCTCGATGCCTCCAAGATCGGCATCTGGGAATTCGACTTCGCAAGCGGCCTGCGCAACTGGGATGCGCAGATGCACCGGCTGCATGGTTTCCCGGAAAACGAAACCCCGCAGGACAACCAATGGCGCGCTGCACTGCACCCCGATGACGCCGCGAGCGCCAAGGCCGCGATGGACTTCATCCGGTCCGGAGGCAACGACTACAAGTCGCAGTATCGCATCCACATGCCCGACGGCAGCTGGCACCATATCCGCAATGTCGGCTCGCGGCTGATCGGCCCGAACGGCGAGGACAAGCTGACCGGCATCAGCTGGGACGTGACCGAGGACGTGCTGCTCAACGAGGCGCTGAAAAGCGCCAAGGAGCATGCGGAAGTCCAGAACGCCGAGCTTGCCAAGCTCACCCGCCGTCTCGACCTGGCGCTCGATGCCTATCAGTGCGGCCTGTGGGAAGCCGATCTCGAGGACGGGCTGACGCTGTGGGACGAGCGCATGCACCAGCTCTATGGCGTGAAGAACACCGGCAAGCGCATCGCCCACGAAACCTGGGTCAATGCCATCCATCCCGACGACCGGGAAGACGCCCAGCGCAAGGCCGACACGACCATCGAGGAAGGCGTGCCCTATATGCGCACCTCCCGCGTCGTCCATCCCGACGGCACGATCCGCCATGT
>CBFGOD010000076.1:0-12931 GCA_965650295.1 uncultured Shinella sp.
CAACCGCCGCAGGCGCAGATCAGGCTTTCCGGCTCGATCACCTCCTCGATACGCACAAGATGCTTTGGAAGGCAGCCGCGATTGATCGCGCGTGGCTTGGCAATCCTGGTTCCCGCAGGAGTGTCCGCCTCATCCTCGGCATGGATCGGCACCACGGACGCGATTGCTCCGCGCCAGACCGATTGGACGTGTGCGGCCGAGAAGGTCGAGATGAACTTCAAAATCAGCCATCGACTGACGATCCCGGCGATCGCTTTGGGTGAGCGTGCTTGGGCAACTCCGCACTGGCCAGAGCCTGGCCGACGCTGTCGTTACTGATGTCGGCGACTTGGCTCAGGCCACCTAGCAGGCCGAGTGCCTGGAGGACGCTTGCATAGATGCCGATGCTGACATTGGTGTTGCCGGCCTCGATCTTTTGAAGCGTTGAACGTGAGGTGAAGGCACGTTCGGCTACTACCGCCATAGGCAGGCGGCGACGTCGGCGTGCGTCGTGAATGTCTGCGCCCAGTTTGCGCAGCGCTCGCCGCACAGCGGCTAGAGGGATATGAGGTGTCGGCATTTGCTACCTTCGCGCTACAGATTGGCCGGATATGTAGCACGAAGATTACAATATTTCCAGAGAGATGGTGTGGTAGAAGAGCTGATTGCTTCGGTGCGACTGGCATGACTTTGAGCAGGAGCAGATCACATGCAGCAATTTGCGCGCTGAGCCATCTTAGTCGGCAGCTAATAACGGAACCAGAAGCAGCAGATGTTCCAAAATAACGATATTATGCCACAAAAAGTTTAGAAATCAGTGGTTTAGACAAATCAGAGTAAAGGGGCGGCGTTCGCATCCCTTTAAGAGCCAAGCAACCTCGATCAAGCCCTCCACGGTGATCGGGCAAATCCTCTTGCGATAGCCTCATCCAGCGAGACCCGTCCCGGCCCGCGTGCCGCGATGAACAGCAGGCAGGCGGCCCAGGTGCCGTGGGTCGGCCAGGCGGCGGGATAGACGAAGATCTCGATTACCAGCGTCATCGCCAGAAGCGCCAGCGCGGACAGCCGGCTGACGAGGCCGATAACCAGCAGAATCGGGAAAAAGTGCTCGGCGAAGGCGGCGAGATGGGCGGCAAGCCAGGGATCGACGAGCGGCAGCTTGTATTCGTTCTCGAAGAGATAGAGTGCGTTGTCGGAGAGCTGCCAGCCCTCGACCTTCGTCTGTCCAGACTGCCAGAAGACGGCGGCGATGGAGAGGCGGGCGATGAGCGCTATCAGATCATTCGGAATGCCGTTCAGGGCTTTCAGGCCCTGACCGATGATCCTATACGGCAGAGGCTGGGCGAGGTCAGTCACGGTGTCGGTCGTCATTGATGTCGTCCTGGTTGATGGCGGCAAAGGCTCCCGAGCGGAGCAGCACCGCGAGATTGTCTGAAAGATCGAAATCGGCGTGTTCGCTCATCGCGCTTTCCGCTGCGGTGGCGAGCGCCGTGCGGGCGGCGAGCTGGTGGAAAAACACCGCGCCGCCGGGCGATAGTGGAGTGACCTCGACGGTCAGATGCGGGCGGGCGATCAGGGCATGTTCACTCAGCCGAACATCGATAGGGGCAAGCCGCCGTTCGCCGGCGTTCATCGCCCAGATCGTCACCACGGGATAAGGTGAGGAGAGCACCGACAAAGCGGGGTGTGGCGTGAAGACAAGCGTGCCGAGCCGGGCGGGATCAATCGTGGCGAATGCGGTGGGATCAAGCGGCGGTATATCCGCCGCGTGATAGGCTCGCTCGCGGGCGATTTCTAGCCGCATCACATCGGACAGATAGGCAAGTTCCCGCGCAGGCGCGAAGGCAGTGACGAAATCGGGCAGGTCGTCACCATAAATCAGCAGGACGGGCGAAGACGGCGGATGGGCCTGGATGAAAGCCCGTGCCATGGCCCGGAAGAAATCCGGTCCGACGATGCTTTCTGCGGCGGGAAAACGCGAGGCGAGTGCTGCTGTCAGGCTTGCCATGACATTGTTGCGATAGATGCCGTAGCGCCGGTCCGGCGTTGGGGTATTCCAGGCTATCAGCCCGGCGGGAGTGGGTGTCATGCCGAACAGGCCTGCGGCGAAGGCGCTCTGGAGGGCGGGGGACATGGCTCAGGCCGCCCTTCTGTGCGCGGCGGCATCGAGCAGCCGCTGCGCCGAGATCGCCTCGGCGCGCAGCACCGGCCAGGCGGGCACGTCGTTGTCCCATTCGATCAGGCTCGCGACGGGGCCGATCCGGTCGAGGACGGTTTGATAGAGCGCCCAGACGGGATCCTTCACAGGCGTGTCGTGGCTGTCGATCAGGAGCGGTGCCCCAAGCTCGTCGACATCATCCGAATGGCCGCTCAAGTGGATTTCACGCACGGCCGCGAGCGGGAAGCGGGCGATGTAGTCGCGGGGATCGAGATTGTGGTTCGTCGCGGCGACGAAGACGTTGTTGACGTCGAGGAGCAGACCACAGCCGGTGCGTTGCACGACCTCGGCAAGGAAGGCGGTCTCCTCGATCGTGCTTTCCGCGAAGAGCAGATAGGTGGCGGGGTTTTCGAGCAGCATCTGACGGCCCAGCGCCGTCTGAACCTGATCGACATGCTCGACCACGTGGGCAAGGGTTTCCTCGGTATAGGGCAGCGGCAGGAGGTCGTTCAGAAACACGCTGTCATGGCTCGACCAGGCGAGATGTTCAGAAAAACTCTCCGGCTGGTATCGGTCGCACAACACCCGCAACCGGGCGAGGTAATCGACGTCGAGCGGCTGCATCGAGCCGATCGACAGGCCGACACCGTGGATGGAGAGCGCATAGTCCTCGCGCAGCCGGCTGAGCTGGGCATGCGGCGGGCCACCGGCACCCATATAGTTTTCCGCATGGACCTCGAAGAAGCCGACAGGCTGTGGTTCGGCGAGAATATCGGCGAAATGCTCGGGCTTGAAACTGGCACCGGCGCGGCGCGGAAGGGCGGAGGAAAGCATGGCACACCTTTCTGAAGGGAAGCGACGGCGCCGGCATGGCGCCGTCCGTCTGGTGGGCCGTGGCCGTCAGGCCGGTGCCATGCCTTGCTCGAGCATGCCGTGACCGCTGGGCGTCTTCATCGAAACGCAGGTGCCCTTAGGGACCAGCTTGAAGACATTCTGCTGGTAATCGATCTTCGACGTGCCGGCGCAGGTCGTACCGGCGCCCGCAGCGCAGTCGTTCTGGCCCTTCATCGCGATGCCGTAGCACTTTTCCTTGCTGTCGTCGGCGGTGGCGGGCGTTGCGATTGCGGCAAGTGCGGAAGCGAGCGAACCGGCAAGGGCGAGGGTGGCGATCGTGGTTTTCATTCTCTGTCTCCGTTTGGGGGCAGCCGCGATTGGCTTGCATGGACGGCTACGGAGGTCGATCGCGCTTCGTTACAGGGCGGGTGCGGATTTTTCTGCGCGCCTCTTGCGAAGCGGCCGGCGGCGTAAGAAAAAGGCCTTGCGCATCAGGCTCTTGAGCGCGTTACAGGTTTCTTGTCGCGGGCACGGTAACAAAATCGTGTTGCCCGACGTAGGGTAGGAAACAGTGAAACAGTCGATGCGTGAAGAGGAATGGGCAGCTTGGCTGCGCCTCGCCATCAAGGGCGATGCGCAGGCCTATAACCGTTTCCTCGTCACTGTCACGCCGCAATTGCGCCGCATGGCGCGACGGCGCTGTGACCAGTTCGGGGCACCGGCAAGCGAGGCAGAGGATGTGGTGCAGGAGGTGCTGCTCGCCATCCATCTGAAGCGCGGCACCTGGGATCCGTCCCGGCCGCTCGGGCCGTGGCTCACGACCATCGTGCGCAACAAGCTGGTCGATAGCCTGCGACGCCGCGGCCGGCATGTGAATGTGCCGATCGAGGATGTCGCCGATTTCCTTGAGGCGGGCGACGAGACGCATGAGGCCGCCGACCGGCTCGACACGGAAACCATGCTGGCGCGGTTGAGGGATCCGCAGCGCGATATCGTCCGGTCGATCTCGATCGAGGGGCAGGGTATCCGCGAGACGGCAGCGCGGCTGAAAATGACGGAGGTCGCGGTGCGCGTCGCCCTCCACCGGGCGCTGAAATCGCTGGCGGCCCTCTATCGGAGCGAATGAGATGAAGACGGACGACCTGATCACCCTGATGACGCACGATGCGCCCGTCGGCATGCGCTATGGACGCGCGCTTGCGCTTGCGCTCGGCGTCGGCATCGTCGTCTCGGCCGTGCTGCTCGTCGTCACCGTCGGCCTGCGGCATAACATGGCGAGCGTCTTCGAGACCGCGCGCGTGCTCTTCAAGATCGTCGTCACGCTCGTGCTTGCCGTTCTCGCTGCCCGGCTTGCCATGCGTATCGGCCGGCCGGGGGCGGAAACGCGGTTTACCGCTCTTTTGCTCGGCGTGCCCTTTGTCATGGTCGTCGCGGCTGTCATCATCGAGCTCTCTGTGCTGCCTGATAATGCATGGCGGGCGAGCCTTGTCGGGCAAAACTCACTGTTCTGCCTGTTCTTCGTGCCGGTCCTGGCGCTGGCCCCCTTCGCCGGCCTGTTCTGGGCGCTGAAAAAAGGTGCCCCGCAGAACCCGGCGGCGGCGGGTGCCGCTGCTGGTCTCGCCGCAGGCGCCATTGCCGCCGCGATCTACGCCTGGCATTGCCCGGATGACAGCCCGCTGTTCCTGGCCACCTGGTATACGGTCGCCATCGCAGGCGTGACCGCGGCGGGTGCACTGCTTGGCCGGCGCTGGTTGCGATGGTAGGCGTTGATGAGTGCCGATCAGCTTCTCCAGAAGCGCGGCGTCAGCGCGCAAGAGCAGTCAAGACTTCGAGACGGCCGAGCAGCATCATCAGCAAGAGAAGGTAGGGAGCGGGGTCGGAGATGTTAGAAATTCGGAGCTGAAGACGGTGTACGTGTCGATGAGCAAGTTTGAGGCGCCGTATTGACGACGTCGCTAGCCTCGTGCCGGGTCAATATGATACTTAAAAGGATCAATTAAAGGAAAATGATCCGTATTTATACCCTTTCCGTTGACTGCGCTCAGAATGTTTGAAATAGCTTGCCCTGCTCCAGGGAGAATTTTTGGGTAGGTAGGATGGCACGGTCTGAGTCAGATGCCTTGCTAGGTCGTAGACTCATAAGCGCGGAGCCAAAGCCGCATTGAGGCGAGCTGAACCATAGCAAGGAAGTTGGCGGCGAGCTTGTCGTATCGGGTTGCGACGCGGCGGAAGTGCTTCAGCTTGGAGAAGAAGCGCTCGATGCGGTTGCGCTCGCTGTAGAGGGGTTTGCTGAAGCAAGGCTTCCAGCGTCGGTTGCTCTTCGGCGGAATGTTGGACGTGGCACCTTGCTGCTCGATCAGGCCGCGGATGCGGTCGGCGTCATAGGCTTTGTCAGCCAGCACGATGGTGCGCGGGCCGAGATGGTCTAGCAACCGATCGGCGATCTGGCAGTCATGTGTCTGGCCAGCCGTTACACCGAACCGGATCGGGAGCCCTTGCGCGTCAACGACGACGTGTATCTTGGTCGTAAGCCCGCCGCGCGATCGACCGAGACAATGATCTGAACTCCCTTTTTTTGCCCTCGCAGCCTGCTGGTGGGCGCGAACCGAAGTGCTGTCGATCATCTGGATCTCGCCATCGTGCGCGGCAGTGATACTCTCCATCAGCCGGACCCACACGCCTGCCGTCCGCCATCGCACGAATCGGTTGTAGCAGGTGGTGCGCGGGCCATAGCGCTCGGGTAGGTCGCGCCAAGGCGCACCGGATCGCAGCACCCAGAAGATGCCGTTCAGCACCCGCCGATCATCGACACGCGGCACACCTCTTGGCTTGTTGGGGAGCAGCGGCTCGATTACGCGCCATTCAAAGTCTGTCAGGTCATATCGGCTCATGATGAGCCCTGAATCAGAATCCAGCGCGATGTGAAAGAACGCCTTTCCGCCTTAGCGCCTCGCTTCCAAGTGGACCTCTTTTGGCTGCCGAGCTGAGTTATGAATGGCGGCGCATTATGGTCCACGAAAAGCCTGGCGCAGGAATGTACCCGCCGTCGAGGAACCACCTCGCTCAGATGGGCGCGTTCGCGACGAGCGGGTGAAACGTTCGTCGCGTTCATGTTCGTGCGTGACTTGAAATGACGTGATGGCTCAAGCCGGGGAAGCCTCTGCGAGCCGAAAATTGTCCCGAGCCCATGAGGCAAATGTAGTAGGCGTGTGACCTGCAACTTTGTTCGCGAGAGCGATCTCATCGTCGTGTGAGCCTGGGCCAAGGTAGGTATAGGTCTCGTAGTAGGCCAGCGTCTCGCCAAACGCGTCAGCCCCTGGGAAAAAGCCTGCGTACACTTCCCGAGGAACTCGGGTGAACGAGAGCTCATGCCCCAACTGCTTCAACGCGCTGAGGAGGTCGTTGAAGGTCAGGAAGTCGCCGACCAATGGCAGATACGCGCCGTTGCCAATTTCTTCCGGGTGCGCGAACGCGCCGGCCACGATGTTGCCGAGCTCGTTGATATCGCCCATGTGGAAGCAACGTACCGTGGGATCGATCGGCAGCACCCAGCCAAAGCTTCCGTCCGGCTGCTTTTGCGGACCGAATGGGCCTGAGAAGTTCTGATAGTAGGTAGGCGGCACGACGAAGGTGTAGCACGAAAATCCGGCATTCTTCACGATCGTATCGACCTTCGCCTTATTGGTGAACTGCGGGAGTTTGAACTCGCCGCCGCTGATCGCCTCGACGTCCGGAAGGGTCGACCAGATCAGGTGGTTGACGCCTGCGGCTTTCGCAGTCTGAATTGCCGCCGTTGCCTGCCTGATCTCATCGGTGCCTTCCTGCCAGAAGTTGGTGACGAGAAAGACGCCGTGCGCGTCCTTGAGGGCCTCTGCAAGCGTCTCTGGCCGTTCCAGATCCGCTGCAACGACTTCGTCGGCAACGCCCTTGTATTTGCCAGGGTCGCGCGACAGCGCACGAACCGTGAACTGACCGTTAGCCTTCAGGGCACGCACGACGCCGGCTCCCTGATTTCCTGTCGCACCAAACACGGCGATCAATTTCTTTTCGCTGGATACCATTTGTAGCTCTTTCATTTCAGCTTGAGGCGCGCCCGCGCGAAAGCGGGACCGGCCCTTTTCGATCAACTTCAGCTACATCTTGCGCTGGATCGAAATTCGTAACAATGCTTCAACAATTGACATCATTTGCCAGGATTTGATCCATATGAGCGATCCCGTGGAAACCGCGGAACTCGTCGCCTTCACCAAGACGGTAGACGCCAAATCCCTCTCGCGCGCCGCTGCCGAGCTTCGCGTCCCGCGCGCGACCCTGAGCCGCCGTCTCGCCCGCCTCGAGGAGCGCCTCGGCGCGCGCCTCCTCCGCCGCACGACGCGAAGCCTCGTCCTGACGGATATTGGCGAGGCGTTCTATCGCCAGGCCTGCATCGCGCTTGAGGCCGTGCGGCTGGCCGAGCAGAGCGTGCGGATGACCGACGATGTCGTGCGCGGCGATCTGCGCGTCTCGGTACCGCCGGTGATGAGCGTTAGCTTCCATGCAATGATTTGTGAGTTCGCGACGCGCTACCCCGAACTGCGCGTCCATGTCCACACGTCGAACCAGCTCGTTGACATCCTCCGCGACGGCTACGACGTCGCGCTCCGCGCCAGCAGCCAGATCCAGCCCGGCCTCATCGCACGCACGCTCTTCCGCGACCCGATGATCGCCGTCGCGGCACCCGCCTACCTCGCAGTTCGCGGCACGCCGCGTACGCAACGCGATCTCCGGACCCACCGCTGTCTTCTTGGCTTTGCACGTGGCGAGCTGCCGGAAACGCATTGGCCCATAATCTCGGGGGGCAAGCTCCATCTCGACGGCTCGTTCTTCTCGAACGACATCGCGCTGTTGTGCGACGCCGCCGTAAGTGGCCTTGGCGTCGCGCTTCTCCCGCGTGGCCTCGTGTCGCGGCACCTGGAGAGCGGCGCGCTCGTGCAGGTGCTCGCCGGCATCGTCGGCGCGGAAATGCAGATCGCGTTGGTCTACCCCGAGCGCGCGTTCTTGCCTCCTCAAGTGCGCGCCTTCATCGACGCGGTCGCCGCCTGGGTGCCGCGCGAGCTTGTCGCCAACCAGCGCACCTTGCAGCGCGAGCTGTCGGGCGTGGTCACAAAGGCGAAAAAGGCTTCGCCTCGCTCTTCGAAGAGAAGTTCTAGCGCTTAGCTGTCGTTGGCTTGCAACTATCGGTTCGATTATTTTCCACCCATCTCAGCCGTTCGCGTTTATGGGTTCACGCCTAGAAATCGGGCAGTTGCTGAAGGCTACGCGTAAAGGCCGGCAACTGACCCAGGAGCAGGTTGCCGGCCTGGCGGGCATATCGCGTCCCCGCTATCGCGAGATAGAAGCCGGAAGCAGTGCTGCGCGCACGACGACCCTGATCAACATCGCCCGCGCTCTCGGACTTGAGTTGATGCTTATACCGCAGACGATGGTTCCGGCCGTCGACGCGCTGCTGCGCCCGCATGACGATCTCGACGATCTCCCGGCATTCATGGCTCATGGGTATGAGAATGAGGATGCCTGAAGCCTCATCCGATCCGAGATCCATCTCGTCGCTCGACGTGCTGCTGAACGATATGAAGGTCGGCACGATCGTCAGGACGCCCGGCGATTTCAACGCTTTCAGCTTCGAGGACAGCTATCGCGCAACGGGCGGCTTCCCGGTGCTCAGCCTGTCTTTCCGAGCAGTCACTGGCGGCTTGCGAAAGGACCCGAAACCCGTTGCCAGAGCGTTGCCGGTGTTCTTCGCCAATCTGCTCCCGGAAGACAAGCTGCGCGAGGCAATGGAAAAACATCACGCGGGAAGTGTTCGCGTCGGAAACGATTTCGATCTGCTCGTCGCGTTCGGTTCGGATCTGCCAGGCGCCGTCCGCGTCATGCCGAGCGACCGGACGATTGCCCGTCTCGACAATCTGCCCGCTACCAAGCCGAAAGCCCGGTTTTCGCTCGCCGGCGTTCAGATGAAGCTTTCGGTCGTCAAGCACACGGGGAAGGGCGATGGACTGACGTTGCCGATCGGCGACGAGCAGGGGGCCTACATTGCCAAGTTTCCATCGACCTCGTTTCCAGAGGTGTCGGAAAACGAATATGCCAATCTTGCACTGGCTGAAGCGATCGGCATGGAGGTTCCGGAGCGTGAACTCGTCGAGCAATCAGAGTTTGAAGGCATCCCGAAGGAGTTCGAGACGCTGTCGGACGGTAGAGTCCTGCTCGTCAAACGTTTCGATCGTGGCGCAAACGGCGAGCGGATCCATATCGAGGATTTCGCGCAGGTATTCGGCGTCTATCCTTCGCGGAAATACGAAGGAGCTGGATATCATGATATCGCCGCAGCCTTGAACGTTGCCGTTTCGTCCGACGCTGCGCTCGAGTTCGTCCGCCGACTGGCTCTGGCTGCCATAACCGGCAATGGTGACATGCACCTGAAAAACTGGTCGCTGATCTATCGCGGAGCGGGCGACAAACCGGAGGTTGCGCCTGTTTACGACGTGCTCTCGACAATCGCTTACATCCCAGCAGATGCAATGGCGCTGTCGCTTGCCGGCGAGCGCTCTTTCAAGGCGTTGAATGTGCAACGATGGAAAGCCTTCGCCAATCGCGCACGCTTGCCGCAGGCAGCCGTGCTTAACGCGGTGGTCGATAGGGTCGAGCGCGTCAACGAAGTATGGTGGTCGCTGCCGGAACGTAGTGTCGCTCCGGCGAAGGTTCTCGAGCGTATCGATACGCAGGTAAGCCTGATGGCGCCGATCCTTGGCACGTGCGCGGAGTGAGGCCATCCGGCCGAATGGTAGCCGAGCCTTGTCCTAGCCCGCGCGCCAGTTCTTCTGGCGGGTTCTGACCCGTTGCCGAAGAGCTTAAGAAACAAGATTTATCGAACGATGCTATGGGTGAAAAACCAAACGGGCGGCGGTCTCTAGCTGGCCAGTTTTATGTCGATGTATCGTTGTCGGTCGATACCGACCCTATCGCGACAGGCGACCTTCATCGTCGATTAACGTCAGCCGGCAGGGCGCCGCATCGCTCCACGTCCAAAGGACTAGATTGGCATCGTCTCGGGTTGCGCCGGGTGCGAAGCTTCTCACGATCAATCCATGATAGCCAGCAGCGGCAAGCCGACCCGCGAAGACTTGCGTCTTTGCCTCTCCGGCAGTTTTCATCTGATCGCGCCAAGTGGGATCCGCCAGGCCCGCATCGTCCATGCCTTCAGTGCGCAGCGCAATATCGTCCCGCGTATCGAAGATGCGCTCGAAGACCGCGTCATAGGAGACGAGCGTCGTCGGCTGCAGGACGCCGGCCTGATTGGCTTCGCGCATCGCCGTGACGATCGACAGCGCTGTGTAGAGCGCCGGCGTTCCCTTTCGGTTGAAGCGACCTCCATAGAGTTCGGCGCCGCGTCCCGACATCGGCTCGCGCGCATAGATCGGATTGAGCGCCCGGTAGAGTGTTCCTCGATACTCCATCGGCTCGGTTAGGCGTGAACGCCGGCATCGACGGCATCGATATAGTCGAGAACCTCGTCAGCACGACCTTCGCGGACGAGCTGCATCGCTGTGAACCCTGAGAAGCCAGGCAACGGTTCGGAGCGATACCAGGCATAGGCCATAAGGGCGGAGCCAAACCGAGGCTCGACCTTGTTAACGATCTCGGTCATCTCACGAAGACGCCGCTGCGTCTTGTTCGAGCGAATGCGATCCTGCCGCTGGATCGCGTCCTTTCCGAGCCCTGCGGTCCGAGCGATCTCTTCGCTCGTGGTGCGCAGGGCGCTTGCGATCTTACGCGGCGAGAAAAGCCCGCCATCGGCATATTGGGTGAGACCCATCTCAAAACCTCCGTTCGATCCACCAAACATTGTGACGCAATATAGCGTCAGAATTCGCGTACATCAATGAGGGAGGGGGCAAGAGGAGACAAGAAGGGGAGAAAGATGCTTCTCGCAGATCCGTTGGGCTGCTGTCGCTGGCGCTCAACCGCGCCGCTCGTACCCCGACCAGTTGTCCTGCGCAGCGCCGTGAGGTCTGCTTGACCGACCGGACAGGAAGGCGCGGCCGCAGTTGCACCAGCCCGCTCGCCAAGGCCTCGACGGTTTCGACAAGAGTAGGAGTTTACATTGAGGTCAAGTTTCACATCATGGATCGTCAGCTCGGCTCCTTTCAATTTTGCCCCTCAGGCGCAGCACGTCGAGCTCATCGTCGCTGGGCCGCAGCAGGAATTTGTTGCTGGGGGGAGCTCCGCTAACCACCGATCACGAGGTTTGCAGCTTGCCGGTCTTGCGGCCAGCGCCACCTCGATTCTGCCTTCGGCCAAGCACGGCGACGATGCGCAGTAGAGGGCCATCGGCCGATTTCCATCGCTGACTTCAAAGGTGAGCTTGGCCGCCGGATCGAGCCGAACGTGATCAGAAACCTTGCGGATGATGGCGGAGAACCTGCCCGCCGACATGTGGCTCCGGTCGTCCTCATCGATATCCCAGAGCTGAATGAACATCTCGGACCAGGCTTCCGAGTTGGCGCCACAGTCGAGTGCCGAGAACGCGCCTGCCTTGACCTCGGTGACGTGGTAGCCCGCCTTCACTGGCTGCCCTTCGTAGAGAAACACCAGCGGCGCTTCCGGCGCGGCCGCCAGCCCATCGAGAAGCTGGCCAAGCGTGATATCGGAGGAAACGGCCTTGTCGATTGCGGTCATGTGCGCTACTCGTGTTTTTCAATGATTCAAGGATTATTGAAATATGGACGAGCGTCAAGCCCTCACGTCATTTGCGGCCCTGTCGCAGGAAACACGCCTCGCCATCGTCCGCACGCTGGTCGTTGCCGGCCGGGATGGGTTGGCCGCCGGGCTGATCGCTGAGCGGATGGGCGTCTCGCCCTCGAATGTGTCTTTCCATCTGAAGGAACTGGAACGGTCGGGCCTGATCACGCAGCGACGGGAATCCCGCTCGATCGTCTATAGCGCCAGCTACGATGCGCTGGCTGACCTTGTAAAATTCCTCATGGAGGACTGCTGCGCCGGTCATCCGATGATCCGCGAGGGTGTGCAGCGGCCCGATGGCTGCTGCAAGACGGATGCTACCCGGAGCAAAGGCGACGCCGTTGCCTAATCCAAACGTTCCCGTCGGCATTGTCGCCGCGCTCGGCCTGACCCAGATCATCGGCTACGGCACCCTCTACTACAGCTTCAGCATTCTCGCCCCCAGCATGGCGGCGGATCTCGGCATCACCGTCGCGCAGGTGTTTGCCATCTTCTCCGCGTCACTGTTCGTCGGTGGTCTCTCGGCGCCCTATATCGGTCGGCAGATGGATGGCGTCGGCGCATCGACCGTCATGGCGATTGGCTCTGTGCTGTCCGCCTTGACCTTGATCCTCTGCGCTTGGTCGCCATCGGTGGCGATCTTTGCGCTGGCCATCGTCCTGCTCGAGATATCGTCCGGCATGGTCCAGTACCAAGCCGCCTTCGCAGCGCTCGTCGAGGCCGATCCCCGGTCAGCATCACGCAGCATCACCTATCTCACCCTGATCGCAGGATTTGCCTCAACGATCTTCTGGCCGATTGCCACGGCGCTGCTCGGCTATCTCTCTTGGCGGGAAATCTGTCTCGTCTATGCCGGGCTAAATCTTGTTGTCTGCATGCCGTTCCACGTCTGGATCATGCGGAAGGGAAAGGTGGCTGCGGCCGGCGGACTAAGGTCGATGCGCGAGCCTGTCGTCGGGGCTGTTCCGCGCGAGCGTCGGCGCAGTGCGGTGATCATCGTGTCGGCTGCATTCGCGCTGATCAGCTTCACCCTTGGCGCGATGCTGGCGCATATGGTGCCGATGCTCGGAACGCTTGGCTTCGGAAGCGCCGCCGTCGTCATCGGCTCCCTGTTCGGCCCGGCGCAAGTTCTTAGCCGCCTGATCAACATGATCTTTGGAACGCGCCTCGCGCCGCCGGGCC
>CBFGOD010000077.1:0-12844 GCA_965650295.1 uncultured Shinella sp.
CCTGGTCATCGAAAAGGATTGGACCTACCAGCGTTCGGCGACCGCGCTCTCCTCCAGTTCCATCCGCCACCAGTTCTCCAATGCGATCAACGTTCAGGTCTCGCAGTTCGGAACGGAATTCATCCGCAATTTCAAGGAGAACGTCGCCGTCGACGACGATACGCCGGAGATCGGTTTCCACGAGAACGGCTATCTCTTCCTCGCCGGTGACGAGCGCGGCGCCGACGTGCTTCGCCGCAACCATGAAACCCAGCTTTCCTGCGGTGCCGATGTTTCGCTGCTCGATCCGCGAGAATTGGGGGAGCGCTTTCCATGGTTGAACACCGAAGGGCTGACGCTCGGCAGCAAGGGTGAGCGTGGCGAGGGATGGTTCGACAGCGTCGGTCTGCTGCAGGGCTTCCGCAAGAAGGCGCGCTCACGCGGCGTCGAATATGTCGAGGACGAAGTCGTCGCGATCAACCGCGAGGGGGATCGCATCGTTTCGGTGACGACCAAAGGCGGGCAGACGATCGCGTGCGGTATGCTGGTCAACACATCGGGCACCAACGGCAAGAACATGGCGCGAATGGCGGGCCTCGATATTCCCGTCGAGCCGCGCCGCCGCTCGCTTTTCGTCGTCGATTGCCGTGAACCGCTCGGCCCCGGCGTCGGCCTCACCATCGATCCGACCGGCGTGTTCTTCCGTCCGGAAGGCAAATTCTATCTGATGGGCACCTATCCCAAACACGATCCGGAAGTCGATCCGAACGATTTCGCCGTCATGCACGATGAGTTCGAAGAGGAAATCTGGCCGACCATGGCGGAGCGGGTTCCAGCCTTCGAGGCGATCAAGGTCGTCAACAGCTGGGCCGGCCACTACGACTATTGCACGCTCGACCACAACGTCATTCTCGGCCCGCACAGTGACGTGAGGAATTTCCTCTTCGCCAACGGCTTTTCCGGCCATGGCCTGCAACAATCGCCGGCCATGGGGCGCGGGCTTTCCGAACTGATCACCTATGGCGGTTTCCGCACGCTCGACCTCTCGCCCTTCGGCTATGAGCGTGTCGTCGCGAACCGGCCTTTTCTCGAGGACGCCGTGATCTAACGGCTCAGGAGACCGATATGACAACCGAAGACGAAACACGCAGCGGCGGCCAGGTTCTGGTCGACGCCCTGAGGATCCATGGCGTCGAACGGGTGTTCGGCGTGCCGGGCGAGAGCTATCTGGCAGCGCTCGATGCTTTCCACGATGCGGAAGACGCGATCGAATTCATCATCTGCCGGCAGGAGGGAGGGGCGGCCTATATGGCGGAAGCCTATGGCAAGCTCACGGGCAAGCCGGGCATCTGCTTCGTCACCCGCGGGCCGGGCGCCACCAATGCCTCCGTCGGGGTGCACACGGCGTTCCAGGATTCGACGCCGATGATCCTTTTCATCGGCCAGGTGGCGCGTGACCAGATGGAGCGCGAGGCATTTCAGGAGATCGACTACCGCCGGATGTTTGGCCAGATGGCGAAATGGGTGGTGGAGATCGAGGATGCTGCGCGCATTCCCGAGCTGATCAGCCAGGCCTTCCACCGCGCCGTCAACGGCCGGCCGGGACCGGTGGTGGTGGCCTTGCCGGAGGATATGCTCACGGACATGGTGTCCGTCGCCGATACGCCGGCTTACAAGCGCGTCGAAACATATGCCGGTCAGCCGCAGCTCGACGAGCTGGCCACGCTTCTGGCAAAGGCGAAACGACCGATCGTCGTTGCCGGCGGTGGCGGCTGGACGCAGCGGGCGGTTGTGGACCTACGGCTTTTCTCCGAGGCCTTTTCGCTGCCCGTGGCGGCGTCCTTCCGCTGCCAGGACCTGTTCGACAACCACCATGAAAATTATGCCGGCGACCTCGGTCTTGCGGCCGGCCCGAAGCTTCTCCAGCATATGAAGGCCTGCGATCTGCTCATTACCGTCGGAGCACGCCTCGGTGAGATGACAACCGGCGCCTATACGCTGATCGACATTCCCGTGCCGAAGCAGACGCTGGTTCACATCCATCCCGGTGCAGAAGAGCTCGGCCGCGTCTACCATGCCACGCTGCCGATCAATGCCAGCGTTGCCGGCTTCCTGTCGCAGGCTGCCAAGCTGAAGCCGGCCTCGACACCCGCCTGGGCACAGTGGACGAAGACGGCCCATGCCGACTATCTCGACAATATCAACCATCCGCAGGTGCCTGGTCCCGTGCAGATGGGCGACATCATGGAATGGTTGCGTGGGCATTTGGCCGAAGATGCCATTCTGACGACGGGTGCCGGCAACTATTCGGCCTGGGCGCACCGCTTCTACCAATACCGCACGTTTCGCACACAGCTCGGCCCGACCAATGGCTCTATGGGCTACGGTGTGCCGGCGGCGATTGCGGCAAAGATTACCGCGCCGCAGCGGATGGTCGTGGCCTTTGCCGGTGATGGTTGCTTCCTGATGAACGGGCAGGAACTGGCGACGGCCATGCAATATGACGCCCGCGTCATCTTCCTCGTCATCAACAACGGCATGTATGGCACGATCCGCATGCATCAGGAGCGAAGCTATCCCGGCCGTGTTTCCGGCACCAGACTTACCAATCCGGATTTCGCAGCCCTTGCGCGTTCCTATGGCCTGCACGGCGAGACGGTGGAGAAGACGCAGGACTTCGCCCACGCTTTCCTTCGCTCGGAAGCCTCCGGAAAGCCGGCACTGATCGAGATCCGCATCGACCCGGAAGCGCTGACGCCGAAGATGAGCCTGACGCAGATCCGCGAACAGGCGATTGCTGTGGGAAGATAGGGCGTTTTCAGCCGAAGCGTGATCGCTTCGGCGTCTGGCAATGCTCTCGACTGGACGGACGCTCAGGGCGGAGGATCAGTCCTCCGCCTCGCTGCCTGCCGGTTCGTCGAGCATCGCGCGATAACGGGTGAGGCTCTCCTCGAGATGCGCGACAAGCGCCTGCTTGGCGGCCTTCGGGTCGCCCTGCGTGATCGCCGCGAGGATACTTGCATGCTCCTTGTTGATCTTCTTCAGATAGGCATTGTAGGTGCGGCCGGACTGGCGATGCTTGAGCACCAGATCGAAATTGATCTCCCCCATCACGGCTTCGAGAAAGCTCGGGAAGTGCGGGTTGCGCGTCGCTTTGGCGATGGCGAGATGGAACTCGAAATCGGCGCGCGCCTCGATCTCGGCATCGTCGGTGTCGAGGTTTTCGATATAGTCGAAGGCGCGGGCTATTTCGGCGAGCGCTTCCGGTGTACGGCGCTGCGCGGCAAGTGCCACGGACTGCATTTCCACACCGAGACGCAGTTCCAGGATTTGCATGGCCGAGCGGATGTCATCGATGCGGCTGATCTCGAAATTCAGCGCCTTGACGTCCTTGTCCGTTACATAGACGCCGGCACCTTGCCGGGCAATGACGCGGCCGGCCACCTTCAAAGACGTCAGTGCCTCGCGGATGACGGTGCGCGAGACCCCGAACTCCTCGCACAGCTGCGCACTTGACGGGATCTTCTCGCCCGGCGCATAAAGTCCGCTATCGATGCGTTCGGCGAGTTTGGCCACGACGATTTCGGCAAGATTGCCGCGTTGCGTGATGATCGACATGCCCGTGCCGCCCTTTTTCCCGATAGTTTGCATTTATCACATATCATACCTGGCGCTCATTCTTAAAGGGCACCGGGGTCTCCCTGAGAATGGCAAGGATCGCCTGAAGCGGATGCGGCAGGCGTCGCTCGTCCATCAGCTTCACTTGCGAGCGGCAGGAATAGCCCGTTGCCATCACGACGGCGTCTGTCGTCGTACGTGCGAGCGCCGGCGCCCAGCTCGTTGCATAGAGCTTTTCGGATATGCCGCGGTTGCGCACTTCGTGGCCGAAGGTGCCGGCCATGCCGCAACAGCCGGTGTCGAGCGCGGTCAGTTCAACGCCCAGTTTTGCGAAGACGGAGCACCATAGGCTAACGGATGTCGGCATATTGGTTCGCTCCGTGCAATGCGCCATCAGAAAATGGTGCCGGTGTTGAGCGTTGGAGGAGGGGAGGCGATCCGACCGGGAGGCCAGCCACTCCTGCGGCAGCTGGATGCGGGCCTGCATCCGCGTTCCGGCATATTCGCTGCGATAGGCGAACGTCATCGACGGATCGAGGCCAACCAGAGCGACGCCGGTTCCGGCAATCCGGTCAAGCCGGTTTGCCGTTTCCTGCGCGGTCCGTTCAAAGGCGCCGAGATAGCCATGAACATGCAGCGCCTTGCCGTTGACGAGCGGAGGCGCGATGAAGGGGTGAAAACCGAGCAGTCGCGCAACGTCGATGGCGTCAAGCAGAACCTGCGGATCGAAATGCTCGGTGAAGGCATCCGCCACGAACACGACGGCTTGCTCTCTCTCCGATGCGCTGAGACGCGCAATCTCCTCAACCGTTGCGACGGGGACTTCACGTAAGGCCAGTTCGCGTCGTGCGGAAATCGGCGCAAGCGCGGGCAGGGCCGTCAGGCCTGCAAGAGCCATCGCTGCTTTGCCGGCCTTGGAGCTGGTGGCGAGGTTGTAGAGCGGTCGCAGGCTTGCCATCTGCGGCAGCGCCCACTCGATCATCGCAACGATCGGATGCCTCAGCGGTCGAAGATAACGTCCGTAGTAGAGTTCGAGAAACTTTGCGCGGAACGCCGGCACGCTCACCTTCACCGGACATTGGCCGGCGCAGGCTTTGCAGGCGAGACAGGTATCCATTGCCGCGCGCACTTCATGTGAAAAATCATCGCGGTTGGCGGGATTGACGCTGTTCCAAAGGCGGTGTGGAAGGCTGAATTTCGCAAGGGGACGGCGCAGCCGCATGGCTTCGCGGCGGGGATCGACGCCATGTTCCGAAAGGCGGCGCAGCCATTCCCGCATCAATGAGGCGCGACCCTTCGGCGAATGACGCCGGTCCCGTGTCGCCTTGTAGGAGGGGCACATGAGGCTATCCGCATCGAAATCGAAGCAGGCGCCATTGCCGTTGCAATAGGCTGCATTGTCGAAAGCGGCGCGGATGTCACTGCCGATCTGGCGGTCCTGCGAGCCGCGCAGCGGAGTTTCGTCGATTTTCGGCAGCGTCTTGCCCGAAGGCGCGACGATCTTGCCGGGATTGAGCTGGTCCAGCGGATCGAAGGCCGCCTTGATGTCCTGGAGACGGGAATAGAGGAGGGGGCCGAAGAAGGCGGGTACATATTCCGAGCGCACGCCCTTTCCGTGTTCTCCCCATAGCACGCCGCCATATTTGCGCGTGAGCGCTACGACGGTGTCGCTGATCCGGCGAACGAGTGCCGCGTGATCGGGACGCGTCAGATCCAATGCCGGGCGAACATGCAGCACGCCGGCATCGACATGGCCGAACATGCCATAGGAAAGGCCTTCCCCATCGAGAAGCGTGCGGAACTCGCGTATATAGGCCGCAAGATTTTCCGGCGGAACGGCGGTGTCCTCGACGAAGGCGACGGGCCGTGTCGGGCCGTCCACATTGCCGAGCAGGCCGACGGCGCGCTTGCGCATCGTCCAGACGGCTTCGATGTCCGGCTTGCCATGTGTGATCGTAAAGCCCTTGCGTCCGGCGAAGGAGCTGGCTTCGAGGGCCGTCGTGACTGCCGAAAGCTTTGCCGCCAGTTCGTCCGGTGTATCGGCCAGCACCTCGGCGATGTTGATCCCGTTGGCCGATCCGTCCGCATCGTCGGGGAATAACGATGCGATGCGCGGCCAGACGATATCGCTTTTGGCAAGCCGCAGGACCGTCTCGTCGATCGTCTCGACCGAGGCGACGTCGAGCGCCACGAGATTGCGGGCGTCTTCAAGGGCGGTGTTGAAATCGGCGTAGCGGATGTTGACGAGTGCGGCATGCGCCGGAAGGGGCAGGAGGTTGAGTTCGGCCTCGGCGATCAGCGCCAGTGTGCCCTCCGAGCCGCAGAGCACCGCGTTGAGATCGAAACGGCCGTCATCACGCTGGATGTGCGCGAGATCGTAGCCGGTCATGAAGCGGTTGAGTTTTGGGAAAATCCGCTCGATCTCGTCGCGATCATCGGTGGCGATGCGACCGAGTGTCCTGTGAATTTCGCCGATCCGGTCGCGTCGCGCCTGCAATGCGCGCAGCTCTTCCTCGCGCACCGGGCGGGACAGATAATCGGTGCCGTCGGTCAGTACGATGCGCAGACCCAGAACGTGGTTGCTCGTCTTGCCGTAGAGGCAGGAGCCTTGGCCGCAGGCATCGGTGGAAATCATGCCGCCGATCGTCGCCCGGTTGGATGTGGAAAGCTCGGGTGCAAAGAACAGGCCATGTGGTGCCAGCGCCTTGTTCAACTGATCCTTGACGACGCCCGCCTCCACCCGCGCGATGCGGCGGACGGGATCGATTTCCAGGATGTGGTTCATATGGCGCGAGCAATCCACCACGATGCCGGTGGTCAGCGACTGGCCGTTGGTGCCGGTGCCGCCGCCGCGCGGGGCGACTGTGACGCCGGAAAATTCCGGCCGGGAAAGGCCCTTGGCAATGCGCTTGAGATCATGAATGTTTTTTGGAAAGAGTATGCCTGACGGCTCGACCTGATAGATGGAATTGTCGGTGGCAAAGACGGTAAGGTCTGCTGGCGACGTAGCGATGTCTCCCTCGAAACCCGCCCCGGCGAGATGGCTTAGGAAATCGTCGTTTGTTGAGCGGGCAGGCCGCGGGGCGCCGAGGCGGGGGATCATGGGCGAGGTCCGAAAAATCGTCTTGCGCTTCGCCAAAGTTGGCATATAAGTGATAACATACCAATATGGCGACGCAACCCGAAATCGCGAGGTCGGAAACGTGAAGAACCAGTCTGTTGTCATCGTCGGCGGCGCTTCCGGCCTCGGCCTTACCACCGCCCGTTTGATGATCGCGCAGGGCGCGACGAAAATCGGCCTCATCGATCGCAATGAGGCGCTGCTGGCCGCGGCAGCAACGGAGCTTGAAATGCTCGGCGCCGAAGTGGCGACTGCCGTCGCCGATATCTCCCGCGCCGAGACGGCCCATGCGGGCTTCGATTCTGTGGCCGGTAAGCTTGGCCGAATTCACGCGCTCGTCAACAGCGCGGCGATCTACCCGCGCAAGCCGATCCTCGAAATCAGCGACGAGGACTGGGATCTCGAAAACGCCATCAACGTGAAGGGCACCTATCACATGATGGTCGCGGCGGTGCGCCATATGCGCCAGTTCGTCAATGCGCCCGAAGTGACGGGCCGCATCGTCAACATCACCTCGGTCGATGCCTTCAAGGCGCATCCCCAGAACGCGCACTATGCCGCTACCAAGGCGGCGGTGGTGAGCCTCACCAAATCCTTCGCGCAGGAATGCGCCAAGGACCAGATTCTCGTGAACTCGGTCGCACCCGCCGGCTTTGCCACGGATCGCGCCAAAGAGCTTGGTTTTCTGCCGGAACTGGCCAAGGCGAGCGCGCTCGGCCGGGCGGCGGAGCCCGTTGAAATGGCGGAATGGATCGTCATGATGGCATCGAGCCGATGCTGCGTGCCCGTGGTCTCACCGTCTATGCAATCGGCCGCAACGAGGCGCAGCTTGCCGCGCTGGCGGAGGCGACCGGTGCGGTCGCCGTGCAGGCGGATGTGCGCGATACGGCCCGGATCGCCGAAACGCTCGACGGTATCGACGTGGATGTGCTGATCAACAATGCCGGAATTCTCTCGACGCGCGCAGCCTTCCAGGACATCGAGCCGGCCGAGATCGACGCGATGATCGACGTCAATCTCAAGGCGCCGCTGCATCTGACGCGCGCCGTGCTGCCGGGCATGGTGGCGCGCAAGCGCGGTCATCTGATCTATATCGGCTCCAGCGGCGGCCAGGCGCCCTATCCGAACATGGGGGCCTATGGTGCTTCGAAAGCTGGGCTCAGCCTGTTCTGCGACAACCTGCGTTGCGACCTGCTCGGCACGTCCGTGCGCGTCAGCGAGATCGTACCCGGCCGCGTCCAGACGGACCTCTACAGAACCTCCATCGCCGGCAACCAGGCGCAGGCCGTGCTTTACGACGGCTATCGACCGATTCAGCCGGAACACATCGCCCGCATCGTCAATGATGTGATTGCCTTGCCGGTTTATGTAGATGTTGCCCGCGTTGAGGTTTTTCCGACCGATCAGGCGACGGGTGGTGGTACAATGGTTAAGCACGTGGCGGAGTGAGGCGCGCTAGGTTGCGCCAGCCCTCTTCGCCGTGCCCATGGAATCGGAGAGAGCCATGAACGACAAGGCTGACGATGAGAAAGGCATGGAGCGGCCGGATCTGGTGCGCAACTATCGTCCCGTTGCGATCCGTTCGGTCGTCGCTGCCCATGCGATGATCCCCAAAACGCGTCCGGACACAGGTTACGAGCCACCGGCCTCCGGGACGGGTTTTGCGCTGCCGGCCGGTTTTCACAGCCCTCCGGAGGATTGAATTTGACTGCAACGGCAGAGACTCGCCTTGGGTTCATCGGGACCGGTACGATCACCGAGTCCATCGTCACGGGCATTCTTGCGGGCAGCGGGCGGGTGCCGGACATCGTCGTTTCGCCCCGCTCGATAGTGACGGCACAGCGCCTTGCGGCACTGTCGCCTCAGGTGGCGGTCGCGCGGGATAACCAGCATGTCGTCGACGCCTCCGGCACGGTGTTTCTTGCCATCCGGCCGAATGTTGCGGAGGATGTGGTGCGGGGTCTCCGCTTCCGGTCCGGGCAACGGGTGGTCAGTCTCGTCGCGACGATCGATCACGCCACCTTGCGCTCGTGGATCGATGCCTCCGTTGAAATCGTGCGGGCTGTTCCGCTTCCCTTCGTGGCGACACGCAGCGGTGTGACCGCGATCTTCCCGCCGGATCCGGCGGTCGAAGCCCTGTTTTCCGATCTTGGTACGGCGGTCGCCTGCGAAACGATCGAGGAATACGACCTGCTTGCCGCAGCAAGTGCGCTGATGGGCTCCTATTTCGGTATAATGGATCACATCGTCGGCTGGCTGCAGGAGAAGGGCTTGCCGAAGGAAAGCGCGCGCGCCTATCTCGATCAGCATTTCTCCAGTCTGGCGGCAGTCGCGATGCGCAACCCGTCCACGCCGCTGGAAGATTTGCGCCACGAATATTCCACCAAAGGCGGCCTCAACGAGCAGATGTTCGCCGAGTTTCGCGATGGCGGCGGTCTTGCTGCCCTGACCCGGGCGCTCGACATCGTGCTGAACCGGATTCGCGCGGGCTGACGGCGGAACGCGCTGTCGTTCCCAGTGAAGATTTGCCAAGCGACCGGTCCCGTTGGATATTCGCGCAACGATACCTTCCGAGGGGTGGAATTGAGCAAGGCGAATTACAAGGACATTGCCCGCGAGGCAGGTGTCGGGACCGCGACGGTCGAGCGGGTGCTGAACGGGCGCGGCGGCGTCCGGCCGGAGCTCGTCGAGAAGGTCGTCGTTGCTGCGCGAAGCCTGAACTATCCGCGGCTGCTGCCCGATACGCATCGCGGCCTGCTGCGGGTCGATGTTCTCATGGTGCGCCCGGAGACCACCTTCTACCGGCGCCTGTCCAAGGCCTTCGAGCAGATTGCCCACAGCATCGATCCGCTCGTCGTCGTCCATCGCCGCTTCGTCGAGGAGATGAACCCGCAGGAGATCGCAAAGGCGATCGCCTCGACGGACTATCCGCGCGCCGGGCTTATTCTCGCCGTTCCCAACAGCCCATTGGTCAAGGCGGCGGTGGAGGGCCTAGCCAGCAAGGGCCTGCCGATCGTCCATGTGGTCACCCGTGCCTCCGAGCATCGGGTCGAATTCGTCGGGATCGACAATTATGCGGCCGGCCGCACGGCGGCGCATTTCATCAGCCGTATGGCACGCGCCGAAGGGCCGGTCGTGGCACTCTGTCATCCGATCTATCAGGTGCACCGTGACCGGGTGCGCGGCTTTTCGGACTATTTTCGCGATCATCCCGGCCCGATCACCTTCGAATGGCTCGGCTTCACCCGCGACGAAGAGCATTTCAGCGCCGAGACCCTGGCGATGGCGTTGCGGATGTATCCCGACCTCGTCGGCCTCTACAATGTCGGCGGGGCAAACTCGGCGGTGATCGATGTCCTGCGGCGCAGCGGCCGCGGCAAGGACCTCCTGTTCATCGGTCATGAACTGACCGATTACACCCGCGCGGCTCTCCGCGACGGCATCATGGATGTCGTGCTCGATCAGGCGCCGGAGGCGCAGGCGCAACGTGCGCTGGACATCATCCTGCGCAAGGTCGGGTTGACCGAGATCGAGCCGGATCGCAACCCCATTCGCTTCATCACCATCACGGCCGAAAGCCTTTGATCTATTTTGATCAATGAAGTCTTCGGCCCCTGCGGCTCGTCCTGATAATCTTCAAATCAGGAGGAGGGACGGCGTGCCGCAAGGCGCTGCCGACGCAAGGCAAATCCTGCGCTCTCCATCACCGTGACGATTGTGCGGGCGAAAGCCCGAAGGAGAGCGCAATGGACGACCTCAAATATGGCACGCGCAACAAGCGCGGCGACTGGGCGCCGAACACGCCGGTGGAAACCGCGCCGCTGTTCGTCTTTCCGCCGAAGCTGATGGCGGTTCTCAAGTGGCTGCCGCACTATTTCTTTCCGTGGAATGCCATTTTCGCGGCCTCGGCCGTCGCCTATTGGGCCTGGGTCGTACCCTCGGTGGAGACGATGCAGACGCTGAGTGCCGGCTGGGCGCTCTGGCTCTACGCGGTGAACGCCGTCTGCGTCTTCCTGTTCTACGGCGCCTTCGAGCTTAACCTCTATGTGCTGAAGCGGCAGGAAAACCGCTTCAAATACAATGGCAAGTTCCCCGCCGACCAGAAGAACAGCGTCTTCTGGTTCGACCGTCAGAACATCGACAACATGCTGCGCACCTTCCTGTCCGGTGTGACGATCTGGACGGCCATCGAGGTCGCCATGCTGTGGGCCTATGCCAATGGTTATGCGCCCTGGCTGAGCTTCGCGGAAAATCCCTGGACGCTGGCGCTGGTGGCGCTCGTCGTCCCCATCATCCACGAGTTCCATTTCTTCTGTATCCACCGGCTTATCCATGTGCCGTTCCTCTACAAGTGGGTGCATTCGGTCCACCACAATTCGGTGAATCCGTCGCCGTGGTCGTCGCTGTCGATGCATCCGGTCGAGCATTTCCTCTATCTCGGCACGGCCTTCTATCACCTGGTCCTGCCGTCCAATCCGATCCTGATGCTGTACCAGCTTCACTATGCCGGTTTCGGCGCCATTCCCGGCCATGTCGGCTTCGACAAGGTGGAAGTGGGCGAGGACAAGCTGGTCGATAGCCACGCCTATGCGCACTACCTGCACCACAAGTATTTCGAGGTGAACTACGGCGATGCGCTGATCCCGCTCGATAAGTGGTTCGGCACCTGGCACGACGGCTCGGCCGAGGGAGAGGCTCGCATGCAGGAGCGCTATCGCAAGCGCAAGGAAAAGCTCGCCGCCCGCAAGGCCCGTACAGAAGTTCAGGGAGCTGCAGAATGACCTGGGTATCTGCTTGCAAATTCGAAGACATCGAACAGGAAGGCGCCATCCGCTTCGATCACGATGGCCGCACCTATGCCATCTACCGCGGGCCGGATGACGGGATCTACTGCACGGCCGGCCTGTGTACCCATGAGGCGATCCATCTCGCCGACGGGCTGGTCATGGATTTCGAGGTGGAATGTCCCAAACATTCCGGCGCCTTCGACTACCGCACCGGCGAGGCCCTGCGCCTTCCCGCCTGCGAGAACCTGAAAACCTACCCGGCCGAAGTGGTCGATGGAGAGGTGCGCGTGGCCCTCGGCTAGGGCCGCGTTTCGAAGACCAGGCCCGTCGGGCCTCCGGTGTGCGATCGGGTGAGCCGGCACCCATTGGGAGGATATCATGAAATCCATGTGCCTGGCGGCCGTTCTGGCCGCCATGATGGGAAGTGCTGCCTTTGCGGAGACGATCGGCGTCTCGATGCAGAGCTTCGACAACAATTTTCAGACGCTCTTGCGCGAAGGCATCAGCGCCCGGGCCTCGGAAGTGAATGGCGTCAGCGTGCAGGTCGAGGATGCGCAGACCGACATTTCCAAGCAGCTCAACCAGGTGAACAACTTCATCGCCGCGGGTGTCGACGCCATCGTCATGACGCTGACCGACACGTCTGCCGCCGCCGGTGTCAGCGACGCGGCCGCCAAGGCGGGCATTCCGCTCGTCTTCCTCAATCTCGAGCCGGAAAACATCGCCAAGCTCCCGGAAAAGCAGGCCTATGTCGGCTCCAAGGAGACGGATGCCGGGCGGCTTGCCGGCGAGGCAGCCTGTTCGCTGCTGAAGGAAAAAGGCAAGGCCGCGGATGCGCAGGTCTATATCCTGATGGGTGACCTTGCCCACCAGGCCTCGCGTGACCGCACCTCCTCCTTCAAGGAGGCGCTCTCCGCAGGCGAGTGCAAGGGCGTAACGATTGCCGACGAGCAATCGGCCGCGTGGACGCGCACCAACGCCATGGACATGACGACGAACTGGATCACGGCGGGCCAGCCGATCGACGTCGTCTTCGCCAACAATGACGAAATGGCGATCGGCGCCGTCCAGGCGTTGAAGGCCGCCGGTGTCTCGATGGACGACGTCGTGGTCATCGGCATCGATGCCACGCAGGACGGTCTGGCCGCCATGGCGGCGGGCGAACTGGATGCCACCGTGTTCCAGAACGCCAAGGGCCAGTCGGCCAGCGCCGTGGATGCCGCCGTAGCACTCGTGCGCGGCGAGCCGGTCGAAAAGCAGGTCTGGGTGCCGTTCGAGCTCGTCACGCCGAAGAACATGGCGGAATACGCAAGCAAGAACTGAGGCTTAACGGCTGGCG